>JABSPI010000316.1 GCA_013214365.1 Erythrobacter sp. | reverse complement strand
GCACTGTCCCACTCTGATAGCGGTGTGCACTTAGCTACAAGCTGTGGGACATAGCGTTCCATTAGAGGCCACCATAGCATGAACTCGCTATGTGTGGCCTCGCTCATTTGGTGGCTAGGTAGATTCATTAAGCTCCTGCCTTAATACTAATAAAAAATGCTTCAGCTTTTCTCCACCCTCCTCTGGTGATATATCGTTCCAGTGCTTTACCATGTCATTTATGAATGCGGCCTCAGCCGTAGAAAGGCCTTCAACCAGAGGGAATTTTAGCGGTGCTATATCAACCCATATATTAGCTTCACATTTAGGGCATTTGGTTATCATCGCCTTCCTCCACAGAATCATATTAATACCAAGTGTAAACATTTGAAAAATCAAGAACCTTAGATACAGTGACAGAGCACTTACAACCTTCTCTGCTTTCTACAGCCTCCTCCTCGTGCTCTTCTTTTATTAAATCATGAGCGAATCTGTAAGCATCTTCATAACTGTCAAAGTATTCAATACTTGGGTAGCATGGTCTGTTAAATGTTACTACATATCTAAAACCCATCACTTCTCCACAAATAGTCTAAATGATAATATAAAATCACAATAAACTAAATTAAAATAAACTAAATTTAGTTGACCGTATAGATTCGCAAAGCTCTCTGTGTCTACGCTCTTCTCTCTCATAATTCATGCGAGCATCATCCTCGGCATTACACTTAGCTATGAACTCTTCTTTTGCCTGGCCTTCAAGACGGTTCTCAATCTGCTTCCTGGCTTTGAACCTAGCAAACTCAAGCTCTTGTGCTCTCCTATGGTTTGCAATAATCATCTCAGAAATAAGTCTCTCATTTTCCGCGTAACCTCTAAAACCCATCAATTCTCCCATAATTATCATTGATATAATCATTCAACTCTTGCGGCAATTTTTCAGGGCGCATTGTCCAGCACCGTGTACTCTTGCCATCAATCTGTGCGTTACGACCTTTGATGATCGTCCCGTTATCCTTCAGCTGATTCAACAGCGCAGTACTATCCATCACATTATCGCGAACCCGCATCTTATACTGCTTGTATTTAAGATACATCTTAGACCACGCCACGTCCACATCGCCGTCACGCCTCACGTGGAAGTACTTGCAGGCAGGGGTGTTCTCTTCGTGCAGGATATCCAAGAACTCCATGAAGATCGACGCGCTCTCATTGCGCTCATCGCTTTCCTTGCATGACTCTTCAGCAAGGTCGAACAGGTAGCTCTCGAATTCACCAGCATCCATGCCAAGATACTCGGCCATAGTCACGATCACACCGTAGTTACCAGCAACACGGGCGTTCTCAAGTCGCTCATTCAAGTCATCCAAATTGTCCACATAGTTCTTCTTGATGTACTCAGATATCTCATCGTACTTAGATAGTAACTCGAACGCCATGTGCGATAGCTTAGGCATGTTCTTTGTGATCCATCGGAAGGATGAGTTGTCCTTTGGGCGCTCGAAGGCAGACACATTGACCTTAACCATGCGCTCGTTAAGCGCAGCGTCAGGTGGTGTCTCCTGTCCACTGAGTAACATGGTGCACCGGATGTCCGTTGTGCGAACCTGTGATGTGCCAGTTCGCATAGCTTTCATACCCGAAGACCTGTTGTGCGCTCCACGCAACATGCCCTGCATACTGTCATCGAACGTCTCTGAACGTAGCTCGTCGATCCACACAGGCAGTGATGAGTAGAACTTCATAGTCCTGTCAAGACCAGCCTTCGTTGTGGTTGCGATGTCGAGCTGTTGGATATCTCCCATACCAAGGAAGTTATTGGTGATGCCGATGAGCGTAGTCTTACCAGACTTGAATCCACCACCGACATACATAAGAGGGAACGATCCTCGCCCACCACGTATATTAAAGAACACGTCGCTGAACAATGAGGCCGCTTGCCATAGCACGAGCACACGCGGTGCCTGTGATCCGTATGCCTCACACAGTTTATCGATGCCTTCACGCCAGTCGAACTGCTCTGTCTCTAGTAGTATACCAGGTGCGCTCTCCACGATGTAAGAGCTGGGCTTCACATAGATATCACCTACCCAGAACCCGCCCTCATCGTCTGAGTGTATCACCTGATTGTTGCAGAATGCGACATTATCCGTAAAGAAGCCTGAGTACATATCCTCTTTGATAGCTCCGATCTGGATGGGGCGCTGACAATCCTTCACCTCTTGCTCTGCGAAGAGACGATTAACTAGGTTTACAAGGTCATCACCTGATCCCGTGAACTGGAAGTCGCCAACACCCATTGCCGCACGCTTGAACTCTGTGGGCGAGGTGAAGTGGGTAGGCTCTATGTTGAGGTGGGCTACGTGTTCGCCGTCTTGCGATGTGATGCGTGTCTCACGTACGATCTCAATGCGATCCGTCTCCTCATTGCGTGTGCTGTTCTTGGCGATGATCTCCATTGTGAAGTTGGTGATAGGCACCTCGTACTCTTCTTCACCCTTGCGAACCTTCTTTAGGTACTGCCCATTCTTCTGGATGATATCAGACTTGAAAGACTCCTTCTTTGCCTTCTGCTCCAATACCTGTTTCTTCTCACCACTCCATGACTTGCGGAACTCCTTATGGGTGTATGCATTCTCAAGTAGTGAGTCGAAGTCTTTCTTTGTGCGGCCTGCTGCGATAGCGGCATCGGGATCTATCTTCCCATCGATCAGCCATGACTCAGGCCATACGACCACCCTAGTGTCGATGCCTGATTGCTGTAGCATACGTGCGAGTTTATATGCCCACCAGTCCGTGTCATGTCTAATATTTCTTTTTTTCTTATATTGTTTAGGGTACTTAATGGGATCGTCTTTGACCTCGCCGTCGAACATAATGTATACGGTGTTGACATCCTGCTCTTGTATCCAGTCTTCTAGGATTCCGAAGTTCTTGGCACCAAAAAGAGAAATGCCTGGGCTTGCCCCAGCAGAATACCCCAACTGCCATAAAGCCCCAGCTTTAAATTCTCCTTCCGTAAGTATAAGACTATCCGATCCCTCTCTTGTCGCGTCGTAGATATTAGGTGTAGTGCCGGACAGTCCGAATTTGTGCTGTCGTAAGTACGAGCATCTTCCTTCAGCGTCGAAAAAAGGTACGACAATTCTCTCTCCGACAACAGTGAATGTAAGGTCTCCAGCCTTAGCCTGCGACTTGGCGTTAATATCGTCTGCTGAGAGTAAGAGTTTTGCATCCTTTAACTCCTGTTCTGAGTAGTGTTTAAGCAACTCCTCCTTTATTTCTTCAGCCTTGTCGGGATGGATGGCTGACTTGAATCCGAACTTATCAATAGTCGCGTCGGTGAATCCTCTCTTTGTTTTCAGTTCTTCCCTGTGCTCCTCGGTGAGCGTCATAAGGGAAAGTA
>JABSPI010000315.1 GCA_013214365.1 Erythrobacter sp. | reverse complement strand
TTCGACCCCGAAACCGGCAATCATCCGCAGCCGGTCAAGCGTGTCGATCGAGCATATCGTGTGATACCCATCCTGGCCGGCAAAAACATAGCCAAAACGTTGCCGCAGTCGCCGCACGGTCTCGGTCGATGCGAAGGCAGGAATGGGACCGCCGCGGCCATATCGCATGACCCGCAAATCGTCGATGCCGTGGCAATGATCGGCATGATCATGGGTCCAAAATACCGCATCTATTTTATTGATTTTATTGGCCAGAAGCTGTGCCCGGCAATCGGAGGACGTGTCCACCAATAACCGTTTGCCCTCATCGCTTTCGACGAGGATCGACACCCGGCTGCGGCGGTTGCGCGGTTCATTGGGGTCGCAATCGCCCCAATCGCCGGCGCCATCCTCGCCGCCGATGCGCGGCACGCCGGTCGACGTACCCGAGCCCAGCATGATGAACTTCATCGCGCGCGCCTCACAGACCGGCTTTGGTGAACAGGCGGGTGAAATTCTCGGTGGTTTGCTGCGCCAGGCGCTCAGGTTCCACGCCGCGCAATCCGGCCACGAACCGGGCGGTGTCGGCGACAAAGGCCGGCTCGCACACTTTGCCGCGATTGGGCACCGGTGCGAGAAACGGGCTGTCGGTTTCCACCAAGATCCGATCCGCTGGCAATTCGCTCGCAACGCCCTGCAATTCCTTGGCATTTTTAAACGTGACGATCCCCGACAGCGAGATGGTCAGCCCCAGATCGAGCACTTTGCGGCCAAAGTCAGCCGAGGCGGTGAAACAATGGATCAGCGCCGGAAACGCCCCCTTGCCCATTTCATCGGCGAGGATTTCGAACGTGTCATCTTCGGCATCGCGGGTGTGGATGATCACCGGCAATCCGGTTTCGCGCGCCACATCGATATGCATCCGGAACAGATCCGCTTGCACCTGCCTGTCGGAATATTCGTAGAAATAATCGAGCCCCGTCTCACCGATGGCGATCACGCGGTCATCTTGTGTCGCCTCGATCAATTTGGCGCGGCCCAGATCTTCGTGATCATCGGCATTGTGCGGATGGATGCCGACGCTGGCGAACACATCGCTTTCGCGGTGCGCGGTGCCGACCACTTGCTCCCACTCGGCCTCTTTGGTGGAGATGTTGAGAAACGCCCCCACCCCTGCATCGCGCGCGCGGCTCAGGACATTGGCCTGATCCTCGACCAGTCCCTTATATTCCAAGTGGCAATGGCTATCGATCAGCATCACGCATCTTCCGTTTCGGGCAATTCAAGCCGGGGGAAGATCGGGGTCGGTTTGGCAATTGTAAAGCCGGATGTGACCAGACCGTCAAACCAGGCCGGCTCGTCAAAGCTGGCAAAGCTGCGTGCATTATCGGCAATGCCCAATTGGTCGAGCAGCAAGGCCGCCTTTTCCGGCACCACCGGTTGGATCGCCACACCCAGATAGCCCAGCGCCCGCAAGAGCGTTTGCAACACCACTTTCATCCGCTCAGGATCGGTTTTCTTGAGCGTCCACGGCGCCTGCTCATCGACATATTGATTGCAGGCATAAACCGCCTTGATCCACGCCTCGATACCGGTCGAAAACGCCAGATTGTCAAATTCGCGCGGCAAATCCACCATGCAGGCACCGCGCACCAGATCGAGCAATTGGGTGTCGGCATCGGCCAGCTCAAAAGCCTCAAGATTGCCGTCCATATTCTTGTTAATCATGGACAAAGTGCGCTGCGCCAGATTGCCGAAACTGTTCGCCAATTCGGCATTGGCGCGCGTGACGATCGCTTCTGGTGAATAGCTGCCATCTTGCCCGAAGGCGACTTCGCGCATCAGGAAATAGCGCAAGGCATCCACGCCGAACGTCTCGGCAAGATCGAGCGGATCGACCACATTGCCGAGGCTTTTGGACATCTTCTCGCCGCCGCGCGCGAGCAGGAAGCCGTGGCCGAACACCTGTTTTGGCAAAGGCAGATCGGCGCTCATCAGGAATGCGGGCCAATAGACCGTGTGAAAGCGGACAATATCCTTGCCGATCAGGTGCAGACCCGCGGGCCAGAATTTCTCCATATTCGCGGTCTCATCGGGAAAGCCCAGCCCGGTGAGATAATTGGTCAGCGCATCGACCCAGACATACATGACGTGATTGTCTGACCCGGGCACTTTCACACCCCAGTCAAAGCTGGTGCGGCTGACCGAGAGATCGCGCAAACCCCCTTCGACAAAGGCGACCATTTCATTGCGGCGGCTCGCCGGTTCGACATTGCCGGGGGTTTTGAGCCAATCGAGCAATTGATCCTGATATTTCGACAGGCGGAAAAACCAGCTTTCCTCCACCGTCCATTCCACCGGCGTATCCTGCGGGGAGAGTTTTTGCCCGCCCTCGCCCTGTTTCAGCTCGCTTTCGTCGTAATAGGCCTCGTCGCGGACCGAATACCATCCCTCATACCGATCAAGATAAAGGTCGCCTGCGGCCTCCATTCGCTGCCAGATCGCCTGGCTGGCGCGGTGGTGGTCGTCTTCTACGGTGCGGATGAAACGGTCATATTTGACATTGAGAACGTCGCACATCTGCTGGAAATAGCTCGACATTTCGTCGGCCAGATCGCGCGCAGTGCGGCCCTGCTCCTCAGCCTTGCGGGCCATTTTGAGCCCGTGTTCGTCGGTGCCGGTTTGAAACCGCACATCGCGCCCGCGCAAACGTTGGAAGCGCGCAATCACATCCGCGGCAATCGCCTCGTAAGCGTGCCCGATATGCGGGCGACCATTGGGGTAACTGATCGCGGTGGTCAGATAAAACGGGGAAAGATCATGTTCAGCCATGGGCGTGCTCGCTAGCGGGGCTGGCGCGCATGAGCAAGCCACCGATTTCAACCGTGAGAAGCGATGTGTCGAAATTGTAGGTCGGCGCCTGCGCTGCCAAGGTCACCAAGGCGCCGTGGGCCTCGACCAATGCGTTGCGGTGGGCGGGATCGGTGACGCGGCGCGCATGGTCGGCGACCAATGCCTGAGCCAGTTCGAACACCGCGTCCAACCGCGCCCGGTCGGCGCGCGGCCCGATCAATTTGGCGAGCGAGGCGGCCGCACCGGGATCGGTTTGAACCTGGCTGATCATGGCCTCGATTGCGCCCGCCAATGGTCCCAAATCCTGCTGTGCAAAGCGGATGGCCGCGCCATAGGACCCCTCGGCGGCGCGGATCGCGGCGCGGCGCGCATCATCGCCCTCTCCCCCTCCCGCGCCGCCCGCCCCGGCCGCTTCGAGCATGCGCTCCAATTGCCCGCCGGACAAAACCGGGAAGCGCAGCATCCGGCAGCGCGACCGGATCGTCGGCAATAGGCGCGAGGGGCGGTGGGTTACGAGGATGAAGAATGTCCCCTCGGGCGGTTCCTCAAGGCTTTTGAGCAGGGCATTGGCGGCCTCGGCATTCATATCGTCGGCCGGTTGGATGATGATCACGCGCCGATCCCCCAAT
>JABSPI010000314.1 GCA_013214365.1 Erythrobacter sp. | reverse complement strand
TTGCCGCTTTGGCCCCAAACAAAGAGGTTTTGTCATGACGATCGCAAGTCCCTGCACAGGCGTGTGCAAACTCGACGAGGCAACGGGCTGGTGCCTTGGATGCGGTCGAACCGGCGACGAAATGGATGGGTGGCCAAACCAGACAGAGGCCGCGCGCCAAGCCGTCTGGGACGAGATCCCCGCGCGGCTCACCCAGTTGGGCGTGTCTTGCCGCCGTCTTGCCTGGACAACCGAAGAGATCCGTTCCTTTGTGATGGCGACTCTGACCGACGGCTCTGGCACTTGGGTCATGGGTGTCGTGGGCGCGGTCGCGGAGTTTACGGATGGCGGCGAAGACACCAGAGTGAGCCTCGACGGTGACGCCATCACTGCGCATACGCGAAATGGCGCCATCCGGATGGTGATAAACGATGATGTTCGCGCGCTAACCTTTGATCAGCCCAAGTTGAACAGGGAGCCGAGAACGATCCTGGCCGTCAAGCGTGATCGTGGGCGCCTTCCCCTCGCGCTAGGCGTGAGCGATCTTGGACGCGACGCCAATGCGCTGATCAAGGAAACCGACGCACGACTTTTTGACCTTGGGCTCGGGCGCAAAGAAGGGCGTTTCTGCGTCCGGGTGAATGCCGGCCGAGCGCAAGAAGCGCTCGGCGGTGCGTTGGGGTTGCCATTTGCAGACGCCTTACCACGGATCGGTGGTCCTTTGATTGAGGAAAGCCCGACGCGCGTCGTCGAAAGCGCATTGGGGCGCATCGAGGTGCAGGGCCGAATACCTCCGCCCACCGCGAAATCACCGGCGGGTCCGCACACACATCTTTTGCCGGACCATCTAGTGACAGAGCGCGCGTTGCCCGTGGGTATGGACTTGCCCCGCGCCTATCTTCCTGGTGCGATTTTCTACCCAGCAGCTTGACCAGAGAGAGGCGTTGCAAGTCCGACCCTTGCGCCGAAAATCTGCAATGCGATCAAGGACACAAAGGCTAGGGCATTGGTCCAAAGGATGAACCAGACGACGCTGGGGGCAAAAGCCGATGCCGTGCCGCCAAGGATGAGACTGGCGAGAAACACGACACCTTGTTGCGCACCCCATGCGGCCAAGAAGGCCACCGCCGGCCCGATCATAGCGTGCGCGCCCACCGCGTGGCGCATCGCCAAAACAGCACCGCAAACCGCGGCAAGAGCTGACGCCCCTAGTGCAACGCCCCAAGCCATCGTCATCGCGTCGAGCGGATAGCCCAGATACCCGAACCCTATGGCTTGATTGGCCAGCCAACCCGCTCCAGCAAGTAACATTGCATCCCTTGGGGGCAGCGTGAGGGCGGCAACTGCCCCTAGCGCCGCAAAGGGCATGCCACAGGCCAAAGCGAAGCTGAACAGGATCGCTGCGGCAATGAGTCCGGCGCCCCAAACAGGTGGTTTGCGAAGAACACTCTCGGTCATTTGCCAGCCCTCTTTTGAAAACTCGGTGGTTTATCGTTTTCTTACAGCACCGCGCCTTTACACTGAAACTTATTGCGCCGCTGATATCCCGAGAGCGTCAAGAGCGGCAGGGTATCGGAGGCTCAAGTTAACGGCGAGATGCTTTAGTATCCCCAATCCTAGTCGCTTTCTCCCAATTGACAAATAGGGCGCAATCGCCTTCTGTTCGGGTGTCAGCATGGTCGCCACTTTTCGGTGGCGCTAAGAGGGAATGAGGTGCGGGGGATGACCCCAAGGCCTCAACTGCCCCCGCAACTGTAAGCGGAGCGCTGGCACCTGTTACACCACTGAGCGCCTCGGCGCTTGGGAAGGTTGGTGCCCGCATTGCCCCGCAAGTCAGGAGACCTGCCTGCTGATCAATTTCGATCAACCAGGCGGGGTGACCTGGAAGGAGTGGACCGATGCAAGACGCCGTCTCGGCGATATTTCCAGTGTGCATCTCAACCGCCGCTTGGCGTGGCCCACAAACCTGCCCCCGCCACAAAACGAAGCGGGACGCATGCAGGACGCACATCTAACGCTTTCAATCTGTTTGCGCTGCCGAGACGGGCGTGAAACACGTGACACCGATTTGGACCAGCGTGGGGGACGGCGGTTATCGCGGGCGGTGGCCGCGGCCTTTTCGGGCAGCGAAGCGGCACAGCTTGGCGTCGCGCTGCGCGGCGTCAATTGCATGAGCCAATGCAAGCGCCCGTGCACAATTGCGCTCTCTGGCGAGAACCGCTTCACCTACCTTTTTGGCGATCTCGACCCTGAAATCGGCGCTGGGGATGTGCTTGCTGTTGCCGCGGCCTACGCCAAGTCGGAAACGGGTTTCCTGCCGCGCAATGCACGTCCCGACGTCCTGCAAGCGGGCATTTTGGGCCGCATCCCGCCACAGCACATCACGGACGACCTGGTCGAATCCATCCCGCTGCCACCTTCCCATCACACAAAGGAGAATGATCCCAAATGACAAATGTCCCAGTCAGACGGCGGCTTTGAGCACAGCTTGCCGCAGACAGGCTTTTGGCAAGGGGTGCGTGCGCCCAAGACGTGACTATTGGCTTGGGTCGTCTTGTGCTTGGTGCGACCGCCGGCAGCGTCTGAACGTTGCGCCGCATGCCAATTCATGCCCCGCAGTTTCCAGCAACGGGAACAAGATCGCTCTGAACATACTCGACCGTTAAGGGGGCAAGCCCCGCTTGTCAGACTGTCGTCGAAAAGGTCGTTTGCATGTTAATGTGATCTGCGTATAGCTTCTTCTGTCTGTGAACAGGGCCTACGGCTTCTGTCTGCCATCTCGGCGTCAGTACTGTCATGCTCGGGTGCCTCGGTTAAGATCATTGAAGCTGAGGGGGTGTTTTGGCCCAACCCGAAGAAAGGGCTGGACCAAGATCAGTATTGTCTTATGCCGATACGATTTTCCCAGGCAACGAATTCACTGTCAGTGTTTCGTCTGGCCGGAAGTGAATGACAGACCGAATGGACTCGCCCGCCTTGAGCAGGTCAAAGGCAGTGTTGATCTGCTCGTGGTGCATATGGTGCGTGATGTAAGGGTCAACATCAAAATCTCCGCGCAGCCATTCGTCTACCATACCCGGAAGTTGGCTGCGGCCCAATACGCCGCCAAATGCGGTTCCGCGCCAGACGCGACCAGTCACCAGCTGGAATGGCCGAGTGGAAATTTCTTGGCCAGCACCAGCCACGCCAATAACGGTGCATTCGCCCCACCCCTTATGGCAAGCTTCCAGAGCTGACCGCATAAGCTCTACATTTCCGACGGCCTCGAATGTGTAGTCCAACCCGCCATTGGTCATTTCGATCAGAACTTCGTGGATCGGCGCAGAATGATCTTTGGGGTTCACACACTCGGTCGCGCCAAGCGATTTTGCGAGTGGGAACTTGTTCGGGTTCACATCGATCCCGATGATGCGCGCTGCCCCTTTGAGAACGGCACCCTGAATGACGGCCATGCCCACGGCGCCCAAACCAAAGACGGCGACCGTAGAACCGT
>JABSPI010000313.1 GCA_013214365.1 Erythrobacter sp. | reverse complement strand
AGATTAGACAGAGGATCTGGAATTGCTTATAGGTTTAGCGTAACAGTGGACAAGATATACATGGGGGATGAGAACACGAGGAGTAACTTTATTGGATTAGAGGTAAACTTGACCACAGCTGGCACGCTAGTCAATGCTGGGTCTGTTATAAGCGTAGTTAGGAGATCTTTTTAATGATTATCTATAGGGATAACGAAGCAAACGCTATCTTCATAGAAGACGCAAACGGCGCCCAGTTCTTAAATTCTTTGCAAGCCACTGTAGATTCTAATTTGGTTTCTATTACTGACACGGCAAAGGGTTTTGAGTTAGTAAGCTCAGCGTCACATAACGACATTGTTGACCAGAACGGAGATGCTTACGGAGCTAATGCTACTGAGGCATGTGATGCATTGAACGCAATATTCCAATCATCTGGAACACCCACTGGATCTGCGCCACAAATAACTAGCAACCTTGCAATATCACTTACAAGAGGCGAAACATTGAATTACGAGCTAACAGCTAATTTTGGCGTTGGTTACGAGTGGGATTTATCTAATGTTTCAGGGATTACCACAGTAGAAGGCAACATTAGAAAGCTCATAGGCGGCTCTTCTTTATCCGAAGGTACTTACAATATACCAGTAAAGGCAATAAACTACAATGGCGAAGACTCTGAGACGATTGTCCTTACAGTTTCTAGCCCACCATTTTCAAATACCAAAAGTGTTCAATTCTATAATCAGGATTACTTGGGGGCTAACGCATCACTTGTAGATTCTGTGCTAGGAAGAAGCTCTAACGGCAGCGGATCAGGAGATGCCTGGAGCATATCGATGTTTTTTAAGGGAAGCAATGCAAGTCAGGGCCAGACCATTTTATATTTTGGAGACAACGATGTCATTAACGGTGGATATATACAGGTAATGCAAGTCAATAGTGGCGGAAGTAAGATAATAAGACTTAAGTATGGCACGAATAATAACAATCTTAGGATTCAGAGTCCCGCAGGATCTATCACAGCTGGAACTTGGCACCATATACTTATTACCTACGACGGCGGCACGACGGGCTCTTCTTCAGCTGATATGTCAGACTACTATGGCCGATTCAAGATATTTATAGATGGATCAGAGCAGACTACTAACAATAGCAACTCAAACTACGGATACACTGGAAGCTTAGACCCTGACAATTTTAGGGTAGGAAGGTTCAGCTCAGGAAATTATATGCGAGACGGGTCAAAGGTTGATGAGCTTGCATTGTGGGATTCGGATCAATCAGCAAATATAAGCGAAATATACAATAGCGGACAGCCGTTTGACTTAACCACACTATCTTTTAAACCGAAGCATTGGTGGAGAATGGGCGACGGAGACACATACCCCTTCCTTCAGGACAATGGAACAGAGGCAAACTGCATATTCCAAATGTATAATATGACATCTTCAGATATCATAAGCGACGTTCCTTAGAAATTTAAACAGATATTTAGGGTTGACATATTGTAACTTTTTTGGTATAATGCTCTCGTTATGGAGGAAGCCGAGACAAATATTAAAGTATATGGGGGTGAGGAGACAAATATTAAAGTATATGGGGGTGAGGAGTCCAAACAGCAATCCTCCGACATGGGACATGTCACCCCCTCTTTTCCTAAAGAAGCGGCGGAATTCGCTCGAACTGAGTCCGACCCCGCTCTGATAAAGAAAAAGCTCTTTGAAATAACTGGGGAACAAGCGACTCTACAAGATGTAGCTGAGCTTAAGCGATTAATTGCTAAGGAAGAGATGGAGATGAGTCTCGCATCTTACACTGGCAGCAAGGATGCATATAGGGAGTCTGAGATAGCGGAACAAAAAGCATACGTATCTTATTTAAGGCGAAGAGCTATGACTGGCGATGACGAGATGAATAAGTATGTTGATAAGAATGTTTCGGTTCTTGAGAGAATGACTGCTCAGAATATTGCATCTCAGAATAACGTACAGGTTAATTTTAATGTGAACGAAGTTCTGGAGGCGATAAATGGAACCTAATATAGCAGAAACCCTTACAACTCAAGAGTTGGTTAATGAGATTATGCGACGATGCGTTGCTGGATATTTTGTGCTTTGGGCATTCGACAGTAAGTCGGGCGAGACGTTCAAGTACGAAGATTGGAAGGGTGACACAGAGATGTTAGTAGGTCCTCTGCAATCAGCGCTTGAGGAAGCCATGCCACTTAACCCTATATGGGAGGGTGGGGTAGAGTTCGACGATGACGATGACGACGAGGACGATGTATAACCAGGAAGAGCTAATATCACTACTAAAATACATTAAGCCGAGCATATACAACCTTGCTAACACAGTCCTAAGGGGAAGGCTAGATAACTACGCCGACCCTTCGCCTATGCACGACAAGTTCAACGAGTCATTCCTTCACAGCGAAAATAACGTAAGTATTGAATGGTTTCGAGAGGCTGGCAAGACAACTAGTGTATGGGGTCTGGCTCCAACGTACAACGCGATATTCGGGCTTTACACCTACACAGCGTTTATAGGCGAGTCACAGGACAAGGCAGAGGGGTACTTAAACTCATTCACACGGTCTTACCTTGAAGACACGCCAGCGATGGCACCGTTCATTAAGGATGTAAACTATAAGGCTGGAAGGCTAGAGGTGGTAAACTGGATGGATCAGAAGCTGTTGTGGAAGTGTTTAGGATCTGGGAAGTCAGCACGAGGACTAAGCGAGGGATCTATCCGTCCTAAGCTAGTTGTACTTGACGACATTACCACCACAGAGCAAGCAGAGTCAGAGGGCGCGAATCAAATAAAAAAGCAGAACGCATGGTATGCATCAGACATCGATCCTCTGGCGGCTGGAGCTAAGTTCTTGATCGTAGGTACTTGTGTACACGAACTATGCCTTTCTCATAAGTTCGCTACGTCTCCGCCTAAGGGCAATCCTGACGTTGGCATACGCGACTGGGATGGATATGTCTATGGCGTAGAGGACGAAGATGGCAATCCTATCTGGCCTGAAGTTCGATCTAAGGAGTGGATACAGTCGAAGCGTGAGCAGTTTGCGTCAATGGATCAGATTGGCAAATTCTACACCGAGTACATGAATCAACCGATTGCCGATGAGGAGCGATACTTTAACAACACGCACAAGTTAGAGTACGCGAACCAAGAGCAGATTAAAGACATCATCCACGGACAGGACATGTTTATTATAGTAGATCCTGCTCCATCGGACGCGAAGAGCAAGAAGAAGGGACGAGATTACAGCGTAATCATAGCTGGGGCTAAGGTCAACGGCAACTATATAGTACCAGACGGACAGCGTTTTAGAGAGGATTTAGAGTACCAGATCGACGCGATCTTTAAGATGTGGTCAAAATGGCAACCGCAGACTATATGGATCGAGGACTTCGGTGCTCAGACATACTTGCTTCAAGCCTTACAGATGGAGGCTAGGAAGCGCGGGATTTGGATTTCCATACGTGGCACCAAGGATATGGAGCTTAACCATAAGGGCAAGCATCCACGGATTCAAAACCTTAA
>JABSPI010000312.1 GCA_013214365.1 Erythrobacter sp. | reverse complement strand
CCCCCCGCCCAAAATCGCAAATCCCACAAACAGGCCCGTCCACGGCATAAACCCCACCCGTTCGAGCCGTTCGGGCGAGCGCCGCGCCTCGCGCAGGCGTTCGGCAAAAAGGCAGATCACCGCCAGCCCCCAACACACCAGCCCGAACATCGCCAACTGCTCGGCATCGCTGGCCAGCGCCAATTGATTAAGCACATTCATCACCCCGCCGATTTAGGCGCGGTCTCGATTTACACAAGCGCGCCATTGCGCATTCGTCCACGCAGCCTAAAGCACGCAAGTCTATGGATGGATCGGTTGCCCGCCCTCGCCCCTATCTCGCGCTGACTTTGCGGCTCGCTGCGGCCGCAATGCTGGCGACCATGTCGATGCTGGTCAAACTGGCCGGCGAACGCGGCGCTGGCCTGACCGAAATGATCTTTTGGCGCCAAGCGATCACTTTGGTGTGCATCACCCTCCTCCTGATCGCGATCGGGCGGCTTGGCGATATCAAAACCACCCGGCTGGGCGCGCATGGTCGCCGCGCGATCAGCGGCATCACCGGCATGTTCTTCGTCTATGGCGCGGTCATGTTGCTGCCTTTGGCCGAGGCGACCGCGATCAGTTTCACTGGACCGTTTTTTGCCGTCATGCTCTCGGTGATCTTGTTCGGGGAAAAGGTCGGCCGTTATCGCTGGGGTGCGGTTGTGCTGGGCTTTGCCGGTGTGCTGGTTTTAACCCGGCCCGGTTTCGGGCTGGGCACAGGCGATGCGATTGATCCGCTGGGCGCGGCAATCGGGCTGATCGCGGCCTTTCTGGTCGCGCTGATAAGCTATCAAATTCAGGATCTTAACAAGACAGAACGACCATGGGGCATCGTTTTCTGGTTCGCCGCCTTCACCGCTCCATTGCTGGCTTTGGCGCTGCCCTTTGTGTTCACCGCGCATGATCCGGTCACTTGGGGCGTTATTCTGGCGATGGCGCTGTGCGGGGCGATTGCGCAGGTGTTGCTGACCGCATCCTTGCGATACGGATCGGCCGGGGTGATCCTGCTGATGGATTACACCTCACTATTATGGGCGACCTTTTATGGCATGGCGGTGTTCGACACCGCGCCCACGGCCAGCTTGTGGTTGGGGGCCCCGTTGATTGTCGCGGCCGGCCTGTTGATTGCCTGGCGCGAGCGCAAATTGGCGCAAAAGCAGCGATCGCAGGAGACAAAGCTGCAAGATGCGGATACAAGATGACCGGGAATGGATCGCAAAAGGAACTCCAAAATGATTGCCATCAACTTTCGCAAAACCGCTCTGGCCACCGCTCTTGCTGCGCTCACTTTGAGCAGCGCGGCCTGCAATACGGTGCAGGGTCTTGGCGAAGATATTGAATCGGTTGGCCGCACCGGCGAAGAAGTGATCGATTCCGAATAAACAAACAGGTCTATGCGCGCCGCTCCATCTGGCGATAGACCAGAGTGAGATTATTGGCGGGCATGTCATGGCGCGCAGCGCGGTGAAACCCGTGCTGCGCGGCCAGATCATCGAGATCCTCGATATGGCGTATGCCCCATTCGCGATTGCGCGCGCGAAGGCTGGCATCAAAATCCAGATTTGATGCAGCCGGTTGGACCCCCTGCTCAAAATATGGGCCATACAAAATCAACGGCAAATCCTTGCCGCTCAAAATCTGGGCAGCCCCCTCAACCAAGCCTTGCGTCGCAGACCAAGGGGCGATGTGCACCATGTTGATGCACACTATTGCATCAGCCATCCGGCAATTCCATGCCTGGGGTGCCTGCGCATCGATCACGATTGGTGGGCGCACATTATCGCCCCCGTCCTGCTCGCAATAGGCCGCAATCGACGCGATCGCTTGCGGATCACAATCGCTGGGCTGCCAGGTGAGGTGGGGAAAATAATCCGCGAACCAGACCGCATGCTCGCCCGATCCGCTCGCCACTTCGAGCACGCATCCTGATCGCGGCAATTCGCGTTCGAGCACCGCGGCAATCGCGGCGCGGTTGCGCACAGTGGCAGGGGCGTGCCGCTTCATCGGATCAGGTCAGGCCTTGATGCACCAGACCGGGCTTACGACACTTGCCGATCGCGCCCCTCCCAATAGGGAGCGCGCAATTGGCGGCGGAGGATTTTACCCGAGGCGTTGCGCGGCATTTCAGCAATAATATCAATAGTTTTAGGCGCTTTAAAGGCCGCAATCCGCTCCCGTGCATAGGCGATCACATCGCCCGCTTCGATCTCCATCCCCGGCTTGGCCACACAGCACGCTTTGACCTCTTCGCCCCATTTGTCGCTGGGAATGCCGATCACTGCGACCTCGGCGATGGCGGGATGGCCGTAAATCGCGCTTTCCACTTCGGCGGGATAGACATTCTCGCCGCCCGAAATGATCATGTCCTTGATCCGGTCCTGAATATAGACATAGCCGTCTTCGTCCATGATCCCGGCATCGCCAGTGTGCAACCAGCCATCGGCATCGATTGTCTCAGCGGTGGCTTCGGGGCGGTTCCAATATCCCGCGGTGTTGGAGGGCGAGAGGATGCAGATCTCGCCGATTTGCCCGCATTCCACCGCTTGATTGTTGTCATCGCGGATCTGGATCTCGACCCCGGGGACCGCTTTACCGGCCGACCGCATGCGTTCATTGCCTTGGACATCGTGATCTTCGGGCGGCAACATTGTCACCGTGCCGGTGGTCTCGGTCATGCCATAGACTTGCAGGAAACCGGTGTCGGGCATGGTGGCGACCGCCTGTTTCAACAATTCCAGCGGCATGGGCGCGGCGCCATACATGAAATAGCGCAGGCCCGAAAAATCGGTCTCCTGCGCGAGCGGATGTTCGATCATGAATTGCAATGCGGCGGGCACCAGAAACAGATGGGTTGCCCCCGCCTGCACCGCTTTCAACACGCCGTCGGGGGTGTATTCTTCCAAAATCTGGACCCGGATACCGTTCGACACAGCCAGCGCCGACAATCCCGTCCCCGCAATATGCGCGCACGGCATGACCGCCAAAATCGCGTCGTCATCGCGGTATTGATCCCATGGCTGTTCGGCATCAAGGCCCGGCCGGCGCAGCGCAAACATATTGCGATTGGACAAGCCCACACCTTTGGGATTGCCGGTCGTGCCCGATGTGTAGAGTTGCAGGATCGGATCATCGGGGGTGGCCGGTTCATATTCGCCCGGTTCAAGCGCGCCGATCTCGCCGAACAGAAAATCGCTGGTGACGACATGCGGGCCATTGTCCATGGCGCCGGCAACCTGGCGTGCGGTGTCGTAAAATTCATCGCCGGCCACAACCAATTTCGCGCCCGTATCCGCGAGGATATAGCCAATTTCAGGCCCCGCCAAACGCCAGCCAATCGGCGCCATCACCACCCCCATGCGCGCCGCGGCATAGAGCATCAGGAAATAGCGGTCCGAGTTTTTGCCCAGCCACGCGATCTGGTCGCCGCGCGCGATCCCATGCGATTGCAAAAAGGCGATGATCTGGCGCGTTTGCACATCGGCTTGGGCATAAGTGGTGGTGCGGTGGCCAAATTC
>JABSPI010000032.1 GCA_013214365.1 Erythrobacter sp. | reverse complement strand
TCAAACGCGGTGTGACGATAATAATCGAGCCCGCGCACCAGGCTCTCAGCGCGCTTCCATTGGACGCCGGCCGCATCAAGCCCACTGGTGACGCTGTCAAAAAATGCCAGCGCCTCATCCGACAAAAACTGGTCGATCTTGGGCGCATCGGCGACAAAGGCGCGGTCGCGCGGGTCTTTGCTGTCGAGAATGCGCAGCGGATTCTTGTGGAGGCGCTCCTGCGAATCTTGGGACAGATCGCCCTTCACTGCGCCAAAATAGTCGATAAGCCCCGCGCGCCACGCATCGCGGCTGGCCGCATCGCCCAATGTGTTGAGATGCAGCGTGACACCTTCAATCCCCAATTCCTTCAAAAGCTGATCGGCCATCGCCAGCAATTCGACATCAGCTTGCGGCTCGCCCGCGCCCAGAATTTCGGCATCAATTTGGTGAAATTGGCGATAGCGCCCCTTTTGTGGGCGCTCATAGCGGAACAAAGGTCCGTGCGTTGCCACTTTCAACGGAGCGTGCTGCTGCCAGCCATTGGTCAGGTAAGCGCGCGAAATCCCGGCGGTGAATTCGGGCCGCAAAGTGAGCGAATCGCCACCGCGATCCTCAAACGAATACATCTCTTTCGAGACCACATCGGTTGTCTCACCAATCGCGCGGCTGAACACTTCGGTCTTCTCAAAAACCGGCATTTCAACTCTGCGAAAGCGATAGAGCCTGCGCACACGCTCAAACGTTTCCACGACGAAGGCAAAAGCCTCGGCATCGGGTCCGAAAATGTCTTGTGTGCCACGGATGGCTTTGGGTGTTTTTTTGCTCATGACAACTTTCTTTGCGCGAAGTTGGGCGAATTAAGCGCAAGGGAGGCCTTTCGCAATGGTTCACCACAAGCTAAGGCCGCCGGCAAACACACCTCTCCATAGCGACAACGAGAAAACTCATGCGCATCGACAATATTCCAACGGGCGATAATCCGCCCGAAAGCCTCAACGTAATCATCGAAGTGCCCACTGGCGGCGAACCGGTGAAATATGAATTTGATAAAGAATCGGGCGCGCTTTTTGTTGACCGCATTTTGCACACCCCGATGCGCTATCCCGCCAATTACGGCTTTGTCCCGCACACATTGTCGCCTGATGGCGACCCGCTCGACGCGCTGGTGATTGCGCGCTCTCCGTTCATTCCGGGCTGCGTTGTGAAAGCGCGGCCGATCGGCGTGCTCAACCTTGAAGACGAACATGGCGGGGATGAAAAGCTGGTCTGCGTGCCGGTGAACACGACTTTCCCGTATTATTCAGATGTTGGCGAAACCAAGGATCTGCCCTCGATCATTCTTCAGCAGATCGAGCACTTCTTCACCCACTACAAAGACCTCGAAGCGGAAAAATGGGTGCGAATCGGCAAATGGGGCAATGCAGAGGAAGCCCGGGCGATCGTTTTGGAAGCAATTGAAAGAGCGCAGAAATAGGCCGCGGGAATTTCGCTGGACCAGCACTTCAGACGCGAATTACAGGACCAGCTTGCACAGCCCCGTCAGCGCCAGGGGCAATAATATCGCCAAAGCCCACAAACCGCTTACGTCGCGCCGAAAGGCTGCGGCGTAAGCCTCATCGCTCGCTTGTTCATCACTCATCTGGGTCCACCGCTTCTCAAACCAGCGGCAGGCCGGAATGATTGCAACGACCAGAAATACAAGCACGAAATAGGGGAGAATGGTGGTGACACCCGCGCTCAAAGCCTTGATGGTCAGAAGGATTTGCAAACCGGTATAGACCAGCAGAGCGTATGCGACATGATCGCTCATCGACTTACGCCAGTCGCGGGTGCAGGCGCCCGCTTGCTCAGTTTGCTGTTGTGACAGCTCGGTCATGGTCCGCTCCCCAACGGTTCTTTTGTTTCATACATAATATCTCAAACTGCACCGAACTTGCAAGCGCGGTAACCAAATTCGGCTTAAATTGCATTTTGCGCAAGCAAGGTCGGCCAAATGCGTGTGCCGTGACCTTTTTCGCATCCGCTGGCGCCAATAGACAACGCCAAGCAAAAATCTTGCCAAAATAGGTGTTGCAACCCTTTTCTGCTCTCGTGAGCGTGCTAAATGGTTGGATGATGGACGAAACGAAAACCTTGGATGAGACAACCGCCTCGGGAGAGCTTCAGACTACGGCCCCTAGCGCCAGCGCGTCTGCACCGCTGCCTAATGGTGGTCTCGAAGTGATCTCGATCGCCAAAAGCTATGATAAGCGCGCGGTTCTGTCAGATATTTCGCTCACCGTTGGCAAAGGCGAGGTGCTCGGTCTGCTCGGCCCCAACGGAGCGGGCAAGACCACTTGTTTTTATTCCATCATGGGTTTGGTGAAACCCGATTCGGGCCGCATTTTGATGGATGGGGAGGAGGTCACCAACCTACCAATGTATCGCCGCGCCATTTTGGGCCTCGGCTACTTGCCCCAGGAAACCAGCATCTTTCGCGGCATGAGCGTTGAGCAGAATATCAATTGTGTGCTCGAAATGGTCGAACCCGACAGCGCAACCCGCAAGCAGGAGTTGGAGCGATTGCTTGGCGAATTTGGCCTAACCGGCCTGCGCGACAGCCCCGCAATGGCTCTATCGGGAGGCGAGAGGCGACGCTGTGAAATTGCCCGCGCATTGGCGGCAAAGCCTTCGATTATGCTGCTGGATGAACCATTTGCCGGGATCGATCCGCTTTCGATCAGCGATATTCGCGATCTGGTGAAAGATTTGAAACGCCGCGGGATCGGTGTGTTGATCACCGATCACAATGTCCGTGAGACGCTCGATATCGTTGACCGCGCCTGCATTATCTATGGCGGCCAAGTGCTGTTTGCAGGCACCCCTGAAGACCTGGTTGCGGACGAAAACGTAAAGCGTCTTTACCTTGGTGAGAGCTTTACGCTCTAGGGATTGGCACCATGGCGCTGGGACCGAGACTCGATCTACGCCAATCACAGCAATTGGTGATGACGCCGCAGCTGCAGCAGGCGATCAAGCTGTTGGCGGCCTCCAATCTGGAGATTGAGACGTTCATAACGGACGCGCTCGAGACCAACCCGCTCCTCGAAGCCGGATCGGTCTCGCGCGAGGACACCGCTCCTGTGGGCGAACCCGACGACATTCCGCGCGAAGAGTTCACCTCCGACCATCTCATGGGGCAGACACGCGGCGAGCATGAAGCCCCGCTCGACATCGACACCGGCGCGCTCGACCGGGACCGGGATACAGGTGATGGCATGATGGGCGCCGGCGCCAATGGCGAGGGCGAGAGCTTTGCGGGATCCAGCCGCGAGGCCGAATGGGGCGCTGCAAGCGGCGGAGCCATGGCCGCAGACCTACCCGATTTTGAAGCAAGCCGGGCGGCCGAATTGTCCTTGCACGACCATTTGCAAAACCAGATCGGCACGCTGGCATGCAATGATAAAGAGGCCTTTATCGCCCAGCATATTGCCGGGCGGATTGATGACACTGGATATCTCGCAACCGATCTGCGCGAGCTTGCCTTTGATCTTGGGGTGACCCTTGAAGAGGTGGAGGATGCGCTTGAAGTGATCCAGATGTGCGACCCCACCGGAGTGGGCGCGCGCGATCTGGCAGAATGTCTGCGCTTGCAAGCCAAAGAGGCTGATCGGCTGGATCCATGTATGGCGGCGCTGATCGATCATCTGGACTTGATTGCCAAAGGCGAAGTGGCCCGGCTCAAACGGGTCTGCGGGGTTGATGATGAAGATCTGGCTGACATGTTGCAGGAATTGCGACAATTCGATCCCAAGCCCGGCATGGCATTTGCGCCCTCGACCGCTGATGCGGTGGTGCCTGATGTGTTGTTAAACGCAAAGGATTGCGGGGGCTGGGATATCGCAGTGAATGAGGACACCTTGCCGCGCCTGGTCGTCAACCGGACATATTATGTGGAACTGCACGAAGGCACTGGCGGACAAGAGGCATGCCCCAAAACCCAAAGCTGGCTGAAGGAAAAGCTGGCCGACGCGCATTGGTTGATCCGCGCACTCGACCAACGACAAAAGACGATCCTGAAAACCGCCGCTGAGATCGTGAAGCAGCAGGACGGCTTCTTTCGCCGCGGTGTATCGGAATTGCGGCCCCTCACTTTGCGCGAAGTGGCCGAGCAGATTGATATGCACGAAAGCACAGTCAGCCGGGTAACCAGCAACAAATATCTGTGGTGCGAACGCGGAACCTTCGAACTCAAATACTTCTTCACCAGCGGGGTCGCATCCAGCGATGGCGAGGGCGCCTCATCCGAAGCGATCAAGGCACGGATCAAAGCTTTGACTGATGCCGAAGACGCCAAAAAGGTGCTCTCCGATCAGAAGCTCGCTGACCTGCTCAATGAAGAAGGCTTCGATCTTGCCCGGCGCACCGTGGCCAAATATCGCGAAGCGATCGGGATCGGATCAAGCGCCCAGCGCCGCCGGGCCAAGAAAATGGCCAGTCTTTAATCCTTAGCACATGCCATTTGGCCGCCTTCGCTTGCAGGAAAGCGCTCGCGCAGCACTCACACTTTGTTCATAAAGGTTTAGATTAGTTCGCCTGATCAGCCTCTTACACGCCTCAAAAAGCTAGGTGGAAACCGCAGGCGCCCGAGGGCACAGCCGGTTTACGCATAATTAACCTTTTCCGTTCAGACCTTGTGTGGTTAATAAAGCGCAACACCTCTTATTGAGTTGTTACCACGCAAATGATGTCCGCCAATACGGGGCAAATAGGGGACCCAAAATGCGAGTTCTGCTGATCGAAGACGAGCCAACAACAGCAAAAGCAATTGAGCTGATGCTGACGACTGAAGGCTTTAATGTCTATTCTACGGACCTGGGGGAAGAAGGTCTCGATCTGGGCAAGCTGTATGATTACGATATCATCCTGCTCGATCTCAATTTGCCAGACATGCACGGTTATGACGTGCTTAAGAAATTGCGCGTGGCCAAAGTGCAGACGCCAGTTTTGATCCTGTCGGGCATTGCCGAAATGGACAGCAAGATCCGTTCCTTCGGCTTTGGCGCGGACGATTATGTGACCAAGCCGTTCCACCGCGAGGAATTGGTCGCACGCATCCATGCCGTGGTGCGCCGTTCGAAAGGACATAGCCAATCGATCATTCGCACCGGCAAGCTTGCGGTTAATCTCGATGCGAAGACCGTCGAGGTCGACAGCGCCCGGGTGCATTTGACCGGCAAGGAATATGCGATGCTCGAGCTGCTTTCGCTGCGCAAGGGCACCACGCTGACCAAAGAGATGTTCCTCAACCACCTGTATGGCGGCATGGATGAGCCCGAATTGAAGATCATCGATGTCTTCATCTGCAAGCTGCGCAAGAAGCTGAGCCATGCTTGCGGCGGCGAAAACTACATCGAAACCGTCTGGGGCCGCGGCTATGTGCTGCGCGATCCCAACGAAGAGGCCGAAGCCGCCTAAAACTGGGTGAGCCGAAAGCTCAAGCGCCAGCCTATTGGCGACACACAAAAGCGCCCGCGGCCAGCATGGCTTCGGGCGCTTTGTCGTTCGGCTATCGGGGCGCCGCTCAAGGGCGTGATTATCGAGCCGAGGGCTCCAAAGCCTCACGGATATCGCGGCCAGTGGGCTCTTGAAACAGGCTCAGATCAAATTCAGAAATAATCGCCAACAAGTGGTCGAAAATATCCGCCTGAATGCGTTCATATTCGCCCCAATTGGTGGTCGTGGTGAAGCAATAGATTTCAATCGGCAGACCTTGTGAGCCCGGCGCTTTTTGCCGCACCAGCAATGTGAAGCTGTCACCAATCTCGGGGTGCCATGACAAATATGCGTGCATATAGGCGCGCAAAGTGCCGATATTGGTCAATCGGCGCGCATTGACCGGCGCGTCTTCCCCGGCCAGCTCCTGCGCGTTCCATTGGGCGATTTCCTCGCTCTTGTCGGCGAGATAATCCTTGAGGATCTTGAACTTCGCAAGCCCCGCCACCTCGTCTTCCGAGAGAAACCGGATCGTATTCTGGTCAATCAACACGCTGCGCTTGATCCGCCGCCCGCCGCTTTCGGCCATGCCCCGCCAGTTTTGGTAGGAATCGGTCACCAGCCGATGCATCGGGATGGCGGTGATGGTCTTGTCGAAGTTTTGCACCTTGACCGTATGCAACGAGATATCGATCACATCGCCATCGGCATCCATGCTTGGCATAGTGATCCAATCGCCAATTCGCAGCATGTCATTGGTGCTCAGCTGAACGCTGGCCACGAAGCTGAGTATGGTGTCCTTGAACACCAACAACAAAACCGCCGTAATCGCCCCCAAACCCGACAGCAGCAGAAGCGGACTTTCATCAATCAAAACCGAAATAACGATGATCGCTGCACCGCACAGCACAAGGATTTTGGCGACCTGGACGAAGCCTTTGATCGGCTTGTTTTTCGATGTCGGCAGCCGATCATACAATTCGTTCGCGTAAGCCAGCGACCGCACAATCGCCATTGCGACCGACACCACAATCATCGCCTCAGCCGTGTGCGACACGAGNATGCGCACTCCGTCGGTCAAATTTGGCACAAGCTCAATGCCGCGCGCGACTATCAGCAAGGGGATAATTGTTGCCGCCCAACCCGCAGCCTGATCGTCAGTCTGCGTCCTCTGATCAAGATAGGGCGCCAGCGTTTTCAAGATCACGCTTTTGAGGATGTAGTTCACCACCAAAGCGGCGGCGCCAAGCAAGAGCAACCACACAGCAGTCTGAACCCAAGGGGCAAGTTCGGCGAACTGAGTTTGAAAATCGTCCATATTTTTGCGCCCTAGCGGGCTTCCCCCCCCTGCCTCAACCCCGCACCGCATGTTCATCCCCTCTGGACAAGAGAGCCTCGCATCGTCAATCGGCATAGTCATGAGTGCATATAAAGAAGGCGACCCCACCACTTTAAGCCGGCTCTACGGCCGCAGCGTTGGCAAACCCCTGCGCGCGCGCCAGCAAGAGTTGGTCGACAACCTGCTTCCGCAAATTTCAGTGCCCGCCGAGGGGCCAGTGACAGCGCAAAGCCTGTTTGGCGAGGATTGCCCGCTGCATTTCGAAATCGGCTTTGGCGGGGGCGAACATCTCGCTTACCGCGCCGATCTTTTGCCCAATCATGGGCTGATCGGGGCCGAACCTTTTTTGAACGGAGTGGCGCAGGCTCTCGCCCATGTCGACGAGCAGCGTCTGGCCAATGTCCGTCTCTATCACGGCGATGCAATCGAAGTGTTGCAACGCATCCCTGATGGCGCGCTGACCATGGCCTATCTCCTGCACCCCGACCCTTGGCCCAAAGCGCGCCATGCAAAACGGCGCATGATGAATGATGGGCCGGTGCAATTGATCGCGGACAAGTTGAAGCCGGGCGGCGAATTTCGGTTTGGCACCGATCATCCGGTCTATGTCCGCCACGCCTTGATGGTGATGCAGCGTTTCACCGACCAGTTTGAATGGGTGGTCGAAGGCCCAGCCAATTGGCAGAACCGTCCCTCAGGCTGGTGCGAAACCCGCTACGAACAAAAGGCGCGAAACGTGTTTGGGCACGAGGTCTGGTATTTCCGGTTTAGGCGCAAGTAAGTTCAACCAAGCCTACCACGTATAAAGGAAACGCGATCGGCAACGGGTGCTTTGGGGAGTTGCACAAGCTCAAAACCCAAATCCAGATATGTCGAGCGCAATGCGTCATATTCCTCAAGCGCTTCCGACCATTTCGAACGGCGCTGCTCATCCTGAATAAAATGTTCTTTCCATGGGGGTGCTATGAACACGCTCGGAAAAAATTGTGGCATGCCTTGTAATGTTTCGGCCAGTTCAGTCCCTGCCGCTCGCTTCAATGCAACCGCTGCATCGATAAGACCGCGATCAAAGAAGACGCGACCCTTAAGCGAGCGGATTTTTCGAAGATCATCCCACGCTAAGTTGACCGCTCGACGAGCGAAAGCCTCCATATCAACCCACGGCAAAGCCTCACCACTTTGCGCAAGCTCGTGGCGAACAATTCGTCTGCCAGGCTCTAGAACCACTTGCTCGCCATCCGATCTCAAGGCTTCGATAAGAGTGGATTTCCCACCGCCCGAGCAACCCGAAATGATAATCCGGCGCAGCGATCTTACCCCACGATCCCCGCACTGGTCAGCACCGCCAAGGTCAAGACATCGGGCGCAATCGCGGTCATCGGTGCGATTTGAACCGGTTTCTCCATCCCGATCAGCATCGGCCCCACAGTTGTGTTTGACCCCAATTCGCGCAGCAATTTGGCCGACAAATTGGCCGATTGCAGGCCGGGCATTATCAAAACATTGGCCGGACCCGACAAACGGCTGAAGGGATAGAGCTTCATCACATTGGGATTGAGCGCGGCATCGGGTGCCATTTCGCCTTCATATTCGAAGCCGGGATCTTCCTCATCAAGGATGGTCACCGCCTCGCGAATATTGTCGAGCCATTGGCCTGAGGGATTGCCAAAGGTTGAATAGGACAAAAACGCCACCCGCGGCTCATGCCCCATCCGCCGCGCCACTGCGGCGGTCTCTTTGGCGATATAGGCAAGCTCTTCTGCAGAGGGGCGTTCGTTGATCGTGGTGTCAGCCAAGAATGTCGTGTGGTTCTTGCCGATCATCATGTGAATGCCAAACGGCAGTGCGCCGGATTTCTTGTCGAGCACCAGATTCACTTCGCGCACGGTTTGCGCATAGGTCCGCGTCAGACCCGAAATCATCCCATCGGCATGGCCCAGAGCCACCAGCAAAGCGGCAAAGACATTGCGTTCCTGATTGACCATCCGGCGCACATCGCGCTCGGTGTAACCGCGCCGCTGAAGCCGGGTGTAGAGGTAATCGACCATGGCCGGTACGTGGCTGCTGTCGGCGGAGTTCTGAATTTCGAAACTGGCCGGATCCGACACCGAAAGCTGGTGCAATTTGTCGAGCACCGCTTTGGTCCGCCCCACCAGGATCGGTGTGCCATAGCCAAAATCGCGGAACTGGATCGCGGCGCGCAGCACCACTTCCTCTTCGGCTTCGGCGAACACCATTCTTTTGGGGTTGGCGCGCGCCTCGTTATAGACACCCGTCAGCACCGAAGTGGTCGGGTTTAGGCGCGATTTGAGTTGATGACGGTAATCGTCGAAATCGTCGATCTTGGTCTGTGCGACGCCTGAATCCATCGCCGCTTTGGCAACCGCAGAAGACACCACTTCGATGAGGCGCGGATCAAACGGGGCTGGGATAATGTAATCGGTGCCGAATTTCTGGTTCTTGCCGTAGGCGCTTGCGACCTCTTCGGGCACTTGCTTGCGCGCAAGCTCTGCGATTGCGGTTGCCGCGGCAACCTTCATTTCTTCGTTGATCGTGGTCGCCTGCACATCGAGCGCGCCGCGAAAAATGAACGGGAAGCCGAGCACATTGTTGACTTGGTTGGGAAAATCGCTGCGTCCGGTGGCGATGATCGCATCGGGGCGCACCTCCTTGGCCTCGTTGGGCATGATCTCCGGAACCGGATTGGCCATGGCAAAGATGATCGGCTTGTCAGCCATCTTCTTAACCCATTCGGGCTTGAGCGCGCCGGCGGCCGACAGGCCAAGGAAGATGTCTGCGCCCGCCAGCGCCTCTTCGAGGTTGGATGCCTTGGTGGCGACCGCATGCGCGCTCTTCCATTGATCGACATTCTCACGGCCCGGCGTGATCGGGCCGCTGCGATCGCACATGATCACATTTTCGTGCGGCACGCCCATCGCCTTGATCAAAGCGGTGCAGGCAATCGCGGCTGCGCCTGCGCCGTTCACCACCACTTTGACATCTTTCATATCGCGCCCGGTCAGGTGACAGGCATTCAAAAGGCCCGCTGCGGTGATGATCGCGGTGCCATGTTGGTCNTCATGCATGATCGGGATATTCATGCGTTCGCGCAAAGCGGCTTCGATGATGAAACATTCGGGCGCCTTGATGTCTTCAAGGTTGATCCCACCAAAGCTGGGCTCCATCAGCGCGACCGCCTCGATAAAGGCCTCGGGATCTTCNGTGGCGAGCTCGATATCGATCGAGTCCACATCGGCGAAGCGTTTGAACAAAACCGCTTTGCCNTCCATCACCGGCTTGGACGCCAAAGCCCCCAGATTGCCCAGCCCCAAAATGGCCGAACCGTTTGAAATCACCGCGACCAGATTGGCCTTGGCGGTGTAGCGCGCGGCGAGCGAGGGATCTTGCGCGATGGCTTCCACCGGAACCGCCACGCCGGGCGAATAGGCAAGGCTGAGATCACGCTGCGAGGTCATCGGCTTGGTGGCGACAACCTCGAGTTTCCCTGGCCGGATCGTCTCGTGATAAAACAGCGCCTCGCGCGCGGTGAAGCCACCTTTGTTCTGGTCGTCAGCCATAAATCCCTCCGTCAATCGCAATCATTTCGGCCTCTAGCCCGCGTTCGTTACAAGTCATAGTGGAATTCGATGATTGGCCAAGCGATCAGGGGATAGCTTGGCGCGCTCCCCTGCCGAATCACTGCAAGGCTGGTAGTCGTGCGGTCATGGCTGGCGCGTCTTCCTCGAAACCCACCCCGATGATGGAGCAATATCTTGCCCTCAAACAGCAAGCGCCTGGATCGCTGCTGTTTTACCGTATGGGCGATTTCTTCGAGCTGTTCTTCGAGGATGCCAAGCGCGCGTCGGACATTCTCGACATCGCGCTGACCGCGCGCGGGGAACATGATGGCGAACCGGTCGCGATGTGCGGTGTCCCGGTCCATTCGGCCGAAGGTTATCTGGCGCGGCTGATCAAAGCGGGCGAACGGGTTGCGATTGCCGAACAGGTTGAAACCCCCGACGAGGCCAAAGCGCGCGCCAAGCGCGAAGGCAGGCCCGCATCCAAAGTCTTGGTCGCACGCGACATCGTCCGCTTCGTGACCGCCGGCACTTTGACCGAAGAGGCGCTGCTCAATCCGCGCCAATCCAACCTGCTGGTCGCTCTTGCCTCGGTCAGGGGCACAATCGGATTGGCGGCCTGCGATATCTCGACCGGTGCGATGGTGCTGGGCGAATGCGATCCGGCCATGCTCGGGGCGGAACTCGCACGGCTGGGCGCAACCGAAGTGGTGGTGCCCGAAGGCTGGACGGAGCGCCCCGGCGGGGTCCCCGACGATGCCAGCGAGCACCCCAGCAATGCCTTTTCCAGCGATAGCGGGACCGAGCGGCTTAAACAGATCCACGCGGTTTCAACCTTGGATGGATTTGGCGATTTCACCCGCCCTATGCTGGCCGCAGCCAGTGGGCTGATTGCTTATCTCGATCATGTCGGGCGTGGGACATTGCCACTGCTCTTGCCGCCTGTTCTGCGCAGCGCGGCGGCGGGAATGGTGATGGATGAGGCAACCCGGGCGAGCCTTGAAATCCTGCAAAGCCAAACGGGCGCGCGCAGCGGCAGTTTGGTTGCAGCGATTGACCGGTGTTCGACCGGCGCGGGTTCGCGGCTTTTGGCAGAGGATTTGGCCGCACCCTTGCTCGAATGCGCACTGATTGAGGACCGGCTTGCACTGGTGCAATTTTGGCGCGACCGGCCGATTGAGCGGGCCAATCTGCGCGATACTTTGCGCGCTTTACCTGATCTGGGACGCGCACTTGGCCGGATTGTGGCGGGACGCGGCAGCCCGCGCGATCTCGGCCAGATCCGCGATGGCTTGCATGAAGCCACGCGGCTCGAGCGCATGCTGGCGGACGAGGCCGATCGCCCTGCCCTGCTGAACGCTCTATTGCCCCAATTGACCGGCCATGAAGGTTTGATCGACCTGTTGGCGCGGGCGCTGGTCGCATCGCCATCAACCGAGCGTGCACATGGCGGATTTATCGCTCAGGGCTATGACAGCGCGCTCGATGAATTGCGCGAAGTGTCGGGCAATGCGCGCAAGGCAATTGCCGCGATGGAGGCACGCTATCGCGAAGACACCGGCATTGCCGCGCTCAAAATCAAACATAATGGCGTGCTGGGCTATTTCATCGAGGTCCCCAGCCGGCATGGCGATGCGCTGATGGCGCCCGATAGCGGTTTCACCCACCGCCAAACCATGAAAGGCGCGGTGCGTTTCAATTCGTTGCAATTGCACGAAGAGGCCTCGCGTATATCCGAAGCAGGGGGCCGGGCCCTCGCCGCGGAAGAGGCCCATTTCGAGGAATTGGTCGAGGCCGTTAGCGCCGCACGCCAAGAGATTGCCGCGACCGCAGGGGCGCTGGCGCGCATCGATGTCAGCGCCGCCAATGCCGAACGCGCCAGCGAGGGCGACTGGTGCTGCCCACAAATCAGCGACGAGATCGGCCTTGCCATCGAAGGCGGGCGTCACCCGGTGGTCGAAGCGGCGCTGACCAAAGCGGGCGAGCGATTTGTCGCCAATGATTGCACATTGGCACAGCGCGACCGTCTATGGCTGATCGGTGGTCCCAATATGGGCGGCAAATCGACCTTTCTGCGCCAGAACGCGCTGATCGTCCTGATGGCGCAGGCGGGGTGTTTCGTCCCCGCCCAATCGGCCCGGATTGGGCTGGTGGACCGGTTGTTCAGCCGGGTCGGGGCATCCGACAATCTCGCACGCGGGCGGTCGACCTTCATGGTCGAAATGGTCGAAACCGCCGCAATCCTTGCACAAGCGACACAGCGCAGCTTTGTGATCCTCGACGAGGTGGGGCGCGGCACCTCGACCTATGACGGCTTGGCGCTCGCATGGGCGGTGGTCGAGGCGGTCCATTCTCAAATCGAATGCCGCTGTCTGTTTGCAACCCATTATCACGAATTGGCGCGGTTGGCGGAAAGCTGCACTGCGCTCTCGCTCCACCATGTGCGGGCGCGCGAATGGAAGGGCGATCTGGTGCTCCTGCACGAACTGGCCGAGGGGCCAGCCGATCGGTCCTATGGCCTGGCGGTGGCCAAGCTCGCCGGGGTTCCCAATGGCGTGGTCAAACGGGCCAAACAGGTGCTCGACAAACTCGAAGCGGCGCGCAGCGAAACGGGGGGCCTTGCCGCAGGATTGGGCGAATTGCCGCTCTTCGCCGCCGCGGCCCCGCCACCAGAAGAGGAGCAAACCGCCTCCGAAGCAGTGGCCGAACATTTGCGCGACACCGATCTCGACGCTCTGAGCCCGCGCGATGCGCTCGACCTGCTCTATGACCTCAAACGGCGGCTGGATTGATCCGCTAAGAACGCCCGTCTTGAGCTCGCTGGCGGGGTGTAGGTCCACCAAAACTTAACCCTCTTCACGCTATGGCCGGACCATGGCGAAAGGTATTTTCGGAAGCAGCAAATTCGCGCTCGGCTTTGCCGGCGTCACAGTGGCCTTCGCGGCTATCGCTGCGATGGGCGTGAACCAGTTTGTACCCGGCACACAGCAATCCGCGCCGCAAGACACGATTGTCGAAATCGATGCCGATCAAAGATCAAGCCGCCCCGCACCGCCCCCGCGCGCGGCGCAGACTTGGGCTGATGACGGCGGCCTTTCGGACGATTGGGACACGGCTGCGACCGCCTCGGGCTCTGGCGCGAGTGCATGGGGTGGCCAGGCCAGCTCCAGAAAGCAGGAGGTGGAATTCGAGGATTTTGAACTTGAGCGCCCCCGGTCCCAGCAGCAGACCGCCAGCAGATCAAGCTCGGCGCAGTCCAACTACAGCGATGGCGTGACAATCATCAGCCGCGCTGCACCGGGCGCACCACCTCTCGTCCCCCCCGACTAACCCCGCAGCCAGCGACCGGCGACAGGCGACCAACGAGCGTCGTAGGATGCGCTCAAGCACGAGCAGGCGATGCTGGCTTAGCGCGTGGGCACCGGCGCATCACCGGAATAGTCGTAAAAGCCGCGCCCGCTCTTGCGCCCCAGCCAGCCCGCTTCGACATATTTCACCAATAGCGGGGCCGGGCGATATTTGCTGTCGCGCGTGGTTTTGTAGAGCACTTTGATAATATCAAGACAGGTGTCGAGCCCGACAAAATCGGCCAGCTGCAAAGGCCCCATCGGGTGATTGAGGCCCAGCCGGCATCCTTTATCGATATCCTCAATCCCCGCGGTCGATTGACCCAGCACAAACACCGCTTCGTTGATCATCGGTAGCAAGATCCGGTTGACCACAAAGCCCGGCTCATCCTGGCTCAACACCACCTGCTTGCCCAACCCTTCGGCAAAACCGGTGACACGGTCGGTGGTTTGTGACGCAGTGGCGAGACCGGGAATAACCTCGATCAAGCCCATGACCGGCACCGGGTTAAAGAAGTGCAGGCCGATAAACCGCTCCGGATCGGGCGAGTGATTGGCCATCCGGGTGATCGGGATCGAACTGGTGTTGGAAGCCATGATCGCATCGGGGCCAAGCACTTTACCGGCGCGTTCAAATATCGTGTTCTTGATCTCTTCGCGCTCGGTCGCAGCCTCGATGATGAGGTCGGCGGCCTCCATCGGTGCATAATCGCCAACCGGAGTGATGCGGCTCAAAAGCGCTTCGGCCTGGTCGGCTTCGATCTTGCCGCGCCCGACCAATTTGGTCACTGATGTCTCGATCTTGGCCTTGCCCCCATTGGCGGTGGCAAGATCAATATCAGAGAGCATCACCTGCATGCCGTGAGCTGCCACGGTCTGAGCGATACCTGTGCCCATCTGACCGGCCCCGATGACGGCGATTGTCCGCATTTCTTTTTCCTTCGCAAGTGCAGCAAAGCGCGCCTCCTAGCGGGGGCGATCGGCTGTGACCAGAGCTTTTGCGATCAGCGGTGGGCGCCGGGCACCCATTTCACATCGGACCGGCCGCCATCATTGGCGATGCGAGCCAGAACAAACAGCAAATCCGACAAGCGGTTGATGTAAGCCAGAGCCGCGGGATTGACCGCATCCTCAGCAGCCAAGGCGGTCATGGCGCGTTCGGCGGCGCGTGTGGTGGCGCGCGCCACATGGATGCGGGCGGACGCCTCGCTGCCACCGGGAAGGACAAAGCTGGTGAGCGGTTCAAGTTGGTCATTGAGCGCATCGATTTGCCCCTCGAGCCAGTCAGGCTGGCTTGGCACGATCCGCAGCACCATTTCAGATGGGGTAAAATCGCCATCCACAGCCGGGGTGGCAAGATCGGCGCCGAGGTCAAACAGGTCGTTTTGCACCCGGGTCAACATCGCCGCTTGCGCGGTGTCCTCCAGCGCACAAATGGCGACACCGATCGCGCTATTGGCCTCGTCAACCACACCAATCGCCGCAATCCGCGCACAATGTTTGGGACAGCGTGAGCCATCGACAAGACCCGTGGTCCCGTCATCACCAGTGCGGGTGTAAATCTTATTGAGTTTAACCATCAGCTGCCGCTGGCGAGCAGGGCAAAGACAAACACAACCCCGATGGCGAGCGCTTGATATTTGATCCGCGCAAACATCGCCTTGTTTTGCAGCATTTGCATTTCGGTGACCGTTTCACCTTTGCCGCTTTCCAGATCTATCTTGGTCGTTTTCAGGAATGCGATGATGCCGCGCACCAGAGAGAACACCACGAGGGTGCACAAGACGATGAGGATGGGGACGAGAATATAAGTCATATTGTCTTCAATGGGCGAATTGAGATCAAGTTCCAACCTCCAATATCTGCAACCGCAATTGCTCGGCAAGCATCAAACCATCCTCTGCGCTTTTGCGCCGATCCGACAGCGCGGGCGATCCACGTCGTTTGGCAAGCTTTTCGCCCTGCTCATCAAGCAGCAAAGCATGGTGATGATATTCGGGCACGGGCAGGTCCAAGAGCGCTTGCAAAAGGCGATGGATATGGGTTGCGTCAAACAGATCACGACCGCGCGCAACCAAAGTTACGCCATCATCAGCGTCATCCAGAGTAACCGCCAAATGATAGCTGGCGGGCAAATCCTTGCGCACAATCACGACATCACCATGCGAGCGCGGGTCGGCCCTAACGGCGCCAGCATGCGCATCGTGCCAATATATCTCGCCCACCTCAGCCATAGCGCGATCCATATCCAGCCGCAGCGCGCTTGGCTGCGCGCTATCGGTTTGCGCTGGCTTCTGATGATCGCGCGGACATCCGGGATAAGCGAGGCCATCTTCTCCCTTGCGCGCAGGCAAAGCGGCGATTTGCTTGCGGGTGAGCGTGCACGGATAGGCCAGCCCGCGATCAACCAGCTCGGCAGCCGCCGCCTCATATCGCGCCAGACGCTGCGATTGCGCCGGCACTTCGCGCCATTCCAGCCCCAGCCATTCCAGATCCCGGCGAAATTCATCAGCCAGTTCCGCGCGCGATCGCGGCCCATCAATATCCTCGATCCGGAGCAGGAATTCCCCACCCTGTGCCCGCGCCAGATCATGCGCCACAATCGCTGAATAGGCATGCCCCAAATGCAACGGCCCGTTGGGACTGGGCGCGAACCGGGTGACGATGGGGGCCTTGGCAAGGGGGGCTGAGACAGGTGACGAGGTCATCGGCATGCCATGCCATAGAGCAGCGCATCACGCTATTGCGGGTCATAGGATGGCCTCTGCCTGTGGATAGCGCCCCTGTCATGGGTTTGACTCCGAAGCATGGCACGGCATGTTTGTGTCAATCAGGGAGAAACGGAAGCTTATGTTTCAAGCCGAACTGATCGAGAAGACCGCGCGCTTCCGCAGCGCAGAGGATGATCCGACGCGCAATTTGTCGGCTTGCCCCGCTTTGGTGTTAAACGCCGATTATACGCCGCTGTCCTATTATCCGTTGTCTTTGTGGCCGTGGCAGACCGCGATCAAAGCGGTGTTTTTGGACCGGGTGGATATCGTCGCCAGCTATGACCGCGAAGTGCACTCGCCCTCGCTCGACATGAAAATCCCCAGCGTGATTGCTCTGCGCCAATATGTGAAGCAAAGCGAATTTCCCGCATTCACACGCTTCAACGTGTTCTTGCGTGACCATTTCCAGTGCCAATATTGCGGCAGCACGGACAGCTTGACTTTTGACCATGTGACCCCGCGCCGGCTGGGTGGGCGCACGACATGGGAGAACATCGTCACCGCCTGCGCGCCGTGCAATATGAAGAAAGGCGGGCGCACCCCCAAACAGGCCAATATGCCGGTNAAGATGAAACCGATCCGGCCGACCAGCTGGCAATTGCAGCAACACGGCAAACAATTCCCGCCCAATTATCTGCACGAAACGTGGCGCGACTGGCTCTATTGGGATATCGAACTCGAAGCTTAGGCATTGCGCCCATTTGAGCGGGACTGTTTTGATGACTGCACTTTTCTTCGCCGTCCTGCTGGTGGCGCTTACAATCTTTTTTCATTACGAGATTTTGCGCCTCACAACGATCGGCGCATCGGGGCTTGGTGTGCACCCGCGCTTGCGGCTGTGGATGATGCTGATCGCGGCGATGGTTTCGCACCTGATCCACATCGCCCTATACGCGCTGGCGTTCTGGTTGCTCGAATTCCACTTTGCAGTGGGCGCGATCGAAGGACCTGATAGCGGGTCGTTCAACGATGCGTTCTACTTCTCGCTGGTGTGCTACACGACCGTGGGGTTTGGCGATGTCTACCCCTCGGGCGAGCTGCGCCTGTTGAGCGGGCTGGAAGGGTTAAACGGCCTCGTCATGGTCACGTGGACTGCATCGATGACCTATCTGCATATGGAGAGGTTTTGGGGCGTCGATGCCGTTGAATGAGGCGCTGTGCGGGCAAAGCGGCGGCGGCCCGCGCTGCGCTCAAACCTGACCGGGGCGGCAAACGTTCGCCTAACCTTCAATTATCCGCGTCTCGGGATGATGTTTGTCGAGATATTTCTTGATGATCCGCAAATTGCGCGTGTTCGAACGGAACACGAAATCGGCCGCATCGCCGACAAGCGGGATCAGACCAATCGCGCTGTCAAACGCAACATTGGCGCCCATGCGTGTAAGGTGCCATTTCGACATGCCCAAATTGCGCGCTTCCCAAACGATATAAGCGCCAAGAGCCGTGGTGATGATATCGCCCAAGATCGGAACCAGACCAAGCACCGCGTCGAGCCCGACAGGCACATTAACACCGGGTATGCGCAAGCTGCGTTCCAGCAGCATTTCAACCGCCTCCACCCGCGCGCGCACAGCCGCCGGGTCGGATCCGGTGGACACATTCAGGTTCATCACTTCGGGCCGGTCGGGAAATGGGCTGCCCATCCCGCTTTCAAAGCCATTACGCACGTTCATGCAGGAACTCCTTCAACGCCTTATGTGGTGGGTTGAGTGAGCGGGAACAAGGGGTGCAGGCCCCAGCGATTGGCTTGATAACCGGTCACAGCCCCGCGAACCAGCGACCAGCGAACCGGCGCGCCCAGGGGAATGAACACCTCAGCAGCCATCAATTCGGAGTGCGCATCGCTCAGCAATTGTGCTTTGACCTGAGGATCGCTTTCGCCCAGCGAGCGGCGCACCAAGGCATCGGCGGCTTCAGAACACAGACCGATTTCAATCGCGCAATTGAGCTGGTTGAGGAACCAACGGGGCGATGAATACCGCGCCAGCCGGTCGCGCAGCTCAAGCTCAGCCCCCTCGCCCATACCCACTCGCAGCGTGCGCACACCAATGCTTTGCCACGCACTCGAGAGCTGTTCGAACAGCACATCGCCGCCCGGCCCCGGAGGCAATCCCAAACGCAGCTCAACCGGATCCTCGCGCCCTGCCTGCCATTGCGCGATCCGCGCGCGCGCCTCGGCGCGGCGCTGCTCGATTGTCGCCCCATCCCAGCGATCGACCGGATATCGGGCCGGGTTAAACAAACCGGGAGGCACGATCCATCCGCTGGCTTGCCACCCCCCAAGGCCAAAGGGCCGAATCAACTCAGCGCGGTCGATAGCCATTGAAAGCGCCTCGCGATTTCGCGGATCGGCGAGCATTCCGGCATCGCTGCGGAAGATCAGCCCAAACAAACCCAGGGCCGGGTCGACCCGCACTGTCCCGCGAGATAGCGGCCCCAATTGCGCCATCGGGAAGGTTGCGATCGTGCCGTTGAGCAACAGATCGACCTCACCCGAAGTGAAAGCATCCACCGCGCCCTGACCCGGCATTGCGCGCACGGTGAGCGTGCGCGACAAGGCTTGCCAATCTTCGCGTGCGGGCAATCCACGCGCTTCGGGCGGAAGCGCGCTCAACCGCGCCAGCCCCAGATCATCATCGCGCGACATGATCATCGGACCGGTCCCGGCCCCGCTGCCGCGTTCGGCAAAGCCCAATTCGGGTTGCGCCAACAAACGCAGGAATTCAGGCATTGGCCCGGACAAACGCACTTCGACCACGCGCCCGGTCCTCGCCCGCACATCGGTCACTTTGGCAAGGTCAAGCCCGAGCGACGTGCCTTCGAGCCGGGCGATAATGCCGCGCAATTCGCGCTGCACATCGTCAGCGGTGATCTCTTCGCCATCGGGCCAAGCGGAATCGCGCAGACGAAAAATATAGCTCATCGCATCATCAGTCACGATCCAGCGTTCCGCAATCGCAGGGATGACCTGGCCTGCAGGGTCGANCGCAACCAAGCCTTCATGGGTGGCGGCGCGGACATGCTGCGCGCCGTTGGACAGACGCACCCCTTGCTGGAACAGTGAATTGCTATTGCCGAATACGGCCACATCGACCGATCCTTGATCAGCCGAGGGACCGCACGCCGCAAGGGACAGTGCAAACAGGGAGGTCAGGCAGAATCGCAACACGCAAATGCGATAGCAGCTTGCATCGCCAAGGTCAGCGCAGGATTGCGCAAAACAAACAGGATTGGTAAATCGGGTTAAACTTTCCGTAAAGTGGTGCGTTCGGGTTGCGGCGGTGCGCGATGCGCTTGCGACAAAACGCCGTCTGGCGTGGCATCGGCACTAGGTGCGCCTGACGAACTGCGGGCGCGCTGCGAGTCCACTTCTTCGTCGAAGGCGACACCAAAGCGCTGGTCTTGGACCCAGGCGACACTGCCCATCACAAAACCAATATTGCGCAGCTCCACCTCGACCCGATTGCCACGCGCAACCGGCATTGCGCCTTCGCCCATCATTCCGCCATCGGACAGATTGCGAACCCGGACGCGGTGCTGGTCGCCGTTCTGCTCCACGCGGATATTCGCGAGGAGGAACAGACTGTCGCGTGACACGCTCCTTGTCTCGAGACCCGTCATTGTCGCTGTACTCCTAGACCTTTTGCACCCTGACCCTGCGCTCTCGCAGCTGACCCCGATTGCTGATGGGAGTTGTGCTAATATTATTGGGTAAATGACCCGTAAAGTTTTGCCCACAAGCCGAGGCATTTGCCATTTCGTGTCAATTCGGGACGCTTTTCAGCGCAAGCCATCCGGCCCATCATGGGCGGGCACACCGATCAATCGTCGCGCGAGACTTTTTCGCGCCGCTCATGCGCCTCTTGCGCTTCGACTGTCATGGTTGCGACCGGGCGCGCGACCAGACGTTTGAGGCCGATCGGATCGCCGGTCACTTCGCAATAGCCATATTCGCCCTGAGCGATGCGGCGCAGCGCCGAATCAATCTTGGCCACCAATTTGCGTTGCCGGTCGCGGGTGCGCAATTCGATGCCCCAATCGGTTTCGCTCGAGGCGCGGTCGTTGAGATCTGCCTCGCGAATCGGGCCATCCGCCAAGGATTGAAGAGTTTGCCCGGCGGCATCATGGATCGAACGTTTCCATTCGATCAGCAGCATCTGGAAATAGGCTTGCTGCTTTTCGCTCATATATTCCTCATCATCGTGAGGAATGTAGTCCGCCGCAAAAAGGCTCTTGGCCTTTTCAAGGATTTCAATTTCTTCAGAAGCCGCCGATGCCATGTGGTCCTCTAATCCCAAAACCCCTCTCGCGCCCGGTTGAAAACCGAAAACACGAATGTCTCCCTCGGCCCACTTGCCGGTTGGCAAGCCCCTATGCTGCGCGGCCTATAGGCAAGCAGGCTTGGCCCCGCAAGTCAGTTTCCCAATTGCCCGGCATCAATCACCCAATTGACCACACTAAAAGCTGAAAAAGCATATTGTTTGCCTCGGAGGCGGCAAAAAATATTCTGTGCCTTAACTATTTGTTGACCATGATTGGTGAGGTCTGGGGTTAGCACGGCCCGCGAGGGGTTTTGGGCCGAGCGCAAATGGGGAATTGAAATGGAACTCAAACCGGTCAAGACACATGATGCCAGCGCCATCGCAGATGGCCCGGTTAATCTCACCATCGCCGCTTTTTTGGCCGATGCAGCAGCGGGCGACATCGCCGCTCTGTTTAACCTAGGCGTGGCCTATTCAACCGGCTCAAGCGGAGCGCAATGCGATCTGATCGAGGCGCACAAATGGTTCAATCTGGCTGCATCGCGCGGGCATGAAGAGGCGGCATGGTGCCGCGCGGATGTTTCCGACGAGATGACCGCGCGCGAAATTGCTGAGGCCCAGCGCCGCGCGCGCCAATGGTTGGCACAAGACCGCAAAGCCGCGGTCGCCGCATAACGCGAGCCTTCAGGCGCCGGTGTCGCCCTTCTTGTAAGGGGTGCGGCGGTCAAGAAACACCTGATCGTTGGCCACGCCTTGGCGTTCGCGTCCGAGAAAATCAGCCACCGCTGCCCGAAAGTCGGGATCAACCAGATAATGCGCTGACCATGTCTGGACCGGCTCATATCCGCGAGCGAGTTTGTGCCCGCCTTGGGCGCCGGCTTCGACCCTCGCCAGCCCGCGTTCAATCGCGATATCGATCGCTTGATAATAGCACAGTTCGAAATGCAAAAACCGCACATCGCGCGTGCATCCCCAATAGCGCCCATAGATCGCATCCGAGCCCACCCAATTGAGCGCGCCGGCGATCGGATCATCGCCATCTTTGGCCAGAATGAGCACAATCCGATCACCCATTCGCTCCCCCAGAAGCGTGAATGCGTCGCGTGTGAGGTATGGTGTGCCCCATTTGCGTGCCCCTGTGTCCTGATAGAACACCCAGAACGCATCCCAATGATGCGGCTTGATATCCGCCCCGCTTAAGCGCTCAATCCGCAAATCGGCCTGCGCCGCAGCGCGTACTTTGCGCAGATTCTTGCGCTTGCGCGACGACAGCGCC
>JABSPI010000311.1 GCA_013214365.1 Erythrobacter sp. | reverse complement strand
CTCGCTAAAGAGTCTTTGGCCGAAATGTCTGAATTGCGTATTAACGCTGAAGAGAAGTGGGGCCGGGGATACTTTGAAGGATCGGTGGCCTCAGAAGTATATTATTAATGCGAGACAATTACTCTGACTTAATCAAAGCGATCAAGTCCTTGACCGCTGGGGTCAGGGTTGTTGCTGACAATCAAAAACAAACCATCGAGGCCGTGAACTGCATGGCTCAAGAGCTTCGATGCCCATCCGTCCTTGTAGACACCTACCATCCTGAGATACAAGAGCCTTTTGATCAGGGAGAAATGGGAGATCTTTTCCGCTCTTTAGAATATCTTAAACGACGACTTGTTAAGGGCGAGGAGGGCAGCAGACAGGCTATTGATGCAGCCGTAAAAAGTAGGGTTGACAAGCTACTCATAGAAGCAGTTTCGACCAAGAATATAGCCGAAGAATTGATAGAGGTAGCTGATAAGGTAGAGGAGATAACTGAGGACAGTTACTTCGCACTAGGCTCCACAGCTAATTCATTTGAGGAATCTATTCACAACGCGACTAGGCAGGCAGATATCGCAGTCTCTAATAGCATTTCACGACTTGAGAGTGTTTCTGAGTCTGTGGTTAAAAAAGCTAATGGCAAGATTGCCGAGATGCGAGAGTTCTCAGATATACTTGAGTCTGTCGGTGGGATGGAGGGGTTCATTAAGCAGGAGCATCAGAAAGTCCTGTCGCTTCTCGATTCCGTTATATATGAGGCGGCGAGCGCAGAGGGCAGAGCAGAGCTAATGAACACCAACCTTCTTGCTAAAATAAGGGAGGTTGTTTCTAAGGTCGAGGCGGGAATAGCCCCACTGGACGAGAAGATAGATGCTATCAAAGCTCAGGTAAATAGCAAGCTTAATCGCCTTAATAATGATGTGGATATAGATACAACAAATACCCAGACACAGCCCGTCACAGAGGGCCGTAGATCAAGGAGAAAATAATGAGCGAAACAGGACAGGTAGGAAGGCCAACGACTGACCGTGGCTACCAGACCGCTGAAGCATATACAGGAGATCCAGACGGATTACCCCTTCCCGATTTCAGCCACCGCAATTACGAGAACACATTCATTGGATGGCTTATGGCTAACCAGAAGGATCTGTATGATACTATTATAGCAGACCAGACCACCGTTTCTGGCATACAACTATTCCCACAATATATAGAACAGGACGTTACTGTTCCGTCTAATTTTGACGGAATAACAGCCAGTCGAGGTGTAGCTGTTGGTTATACCGTAACAGTTGCTCCAGGCAGTCGTTTGACCCATATTGGAGACACTCCTATAGATACCAACCTTGTACAGGTCACTACTAATATGACTATAGAAAACTTCTCTGGAAACTACTCGGCACTTCTTTCTGACGCAAGTAAGGTAAAGCGCAACACTGGTCCCGCTGCAACATTCACTGTTGAAACAGTAGCTAATGTAGGGTGGGAAGTAGGAGATACATTGACCATTATAAACCAAGGAACTGGAGATATAATTATAACAGCCGCTTCAGGTGTAACATTCGACGGCAACACAACTTTAGGCAATAACGGATTAATTGGGACAATGATTATGGATAGTTCTGACAATTGGATTATCACAGGGGAAACCACCTAATGCCATCAATGCACCCTGCATGGCTTGGCTCATTGGCCGCATCAAGCGGCAATGGAGGAGATGTATTGTGGACCCCAGATCAAATTTCAAATTATATGTGGTTCGACTCTTCTGATGCTTCAACAATAACACACAGTTCTGGATTGGTTAGCCAATGGGACGATAAAAGTGGTAACGCAAGGAACGCAACTCAGGTATCTGCATCCAGTCAGCCAATAACAGGTTTAAGAACGTTAAATGGTCTGAACGCTATAGATTTCGACGGTTCAAATGATTACATGGTAACTGGAGGTTCTGCTGATTTAGATAGAACTATGATAGCCGTTGCTCAATACGACTCCACTAGTGGAATCAGTGTTATAGCTGGATCAAGGGACAGCACAAATCAGCGCTCATATTTTGGGCAGCAGAACGGCCGTAATAAAGTCGGAGCTGGTAATTACGGAAATACTAGCGGGGATATCCTTGAATCAAACCCTATCATTCATGTTTTCACTCACGGTAGCGATTTAAAAATAAACTCTTGGATGAACGGCAACAAAGACACTATTTATGACAACGCTTCTTTTTCTGGACCCGGTATTGGAAGTGTTCAGCCTTATTACATTGGAACATTAAATAGTGCTGGAACTCCAATTGGCCCAAGGGTTGATGGTTTAATTTGTGAATTAAATTTTATAGACTCGGTTATTTCCGAAAGCGACAGGCAGAAATTCGAGGGGTACTTAGCTTGGAAGTGGGGTCTTGTAGCAGATTTAGATGCAAGCCACCCATATAAATTTTCACCACCTACGGTATAATTATGACTTATTATATATTAGACACACGTAATAATTTTATAGACTGTGAGCTGGAGAACTTCTATTCCCATATAGGGGTTTATGGTTCAGAAACAAGATATTTAGAAGGAACAACAAGGTGGGCAGATGAGCGTCAAAGGTTTACAGATTATAAATATGTTTGCCCAGTTTGTCCTTACCATATAAATACGAGCGGGTGGGTTGTAGAGGTTCTAAATACTGGCGGTGAGTGGTTTCCTTTTGAGGACGGGTAGATGACTAAAGAAGATGAGAATAGATTATTTGACAGCATCAACCTTTTAAAAGATGCTATAATCGATGTTCACGAAAAGGTCGAATCTTCACATAACAAGCCTACTCCATGGGGTTCTCTTGGAACTTGGGCGGCAGTAGTGATAGCTGTGGTGGCTTCTGTTGGAGGCCTAGCTATAAACCCTATGTGGGGAAACATAGCAGATAACAAGCAACGAATCGTAGCTCTTGAAGAGCGTTCTGTGGAAACAAGAATAAAAATTGCAAAGTTAGAGACAATTAAAACTCAGGAGTAAAAATGAGTGAATTTATAGTAAATACAATAAAGGGTCACACAGCGAATGCTAAGGTGACCATTGACGACACCTGTGATGTCGAAGAGATTTTAAACGCAAAGGGAGGTATATCTGTTGATGGTGGGGCAACCATATCAGATGGGCTAACCATTGATTCTGGTGGAATAAATGTTACTGGACCTGCTGTTCTAGGCGGCGGTGTAAACAATGGATTAACGGTAAACAATGGCGGCGCAACTATATCCGGTGGTGCATCAATAAATGGGAACGCTGTTGTTACTGGTTCTATATCATCAACAACAACTATTACAGCTGGAACAGGCATGACTGTATCTAGCGGAGATTTAAATGTATCTGGCGGAAATATAGTTGTAAGCGGAACAGTTGACGGCGTAGACTTACAGGCATTAAATAACAGCGTTTCCTCTATTACCACAGACTACCTAGATAAAACATCAACATCAGACAATAACATAAGTGGGTCTATTTTATTAGACGATGACAAGGTTCTCGCGTTGAGTGCGAGTGGTACTGGGGTTACAAAGCTGGGTGTTTTTTCTGCCAACTCTGTGGAGATAGCACACCTTCAAACTAAC
>JABSPI010000310.1 GCA_013214365.1 Erythrobacter sp. | reverse complement strand
CGAGCCTTATCGAACAGGGGCAGATTTCCGCCCGGCTCGGCACTTACACCCAGCCCCAGCGCCCCACACGCCGGCTGGTGCGGATCAATGGCAGCGATGCCAGCGCCAGCGGTCTGAGCGAATGGCACGCCATAACCTGGCTCACCCCCGCGATGGATGGCCTGTTCACCGACAGCGCCGGCGCAAGACGGCGATTTGTCGACCGAATGGCGCTGGCGATTGAACCGGGCCATGCCAAGGCGGTGAACCAGTTCGAGACCGCTTTGCGTGAACGCAACCGCCTGCTCGAAGATCGCAGCGATGCCCGCTGGCTCGACGCGGTCGAGGCCCAAGCCGCCGAGCACGGCGCCCTGGTGGCGCGGACCCGTTCGCGCCTGATCGCGCGGGTGATGGATGAATTGTCCGCCCTGCCCCCGCAACCCTTTGCCCGCCCGATCTTAAGCTACGTGCCCGGCGGGCCGCTTGATGCCGAACAATTGCTGGCTGAATTTGCCCGCGCACGCCCGCGTGACCGCGCCGCTGGGCGCGCATTGGTCGGCCCCAATCGCGATGAATTGGATGTGGTGATGGCGCGCCCCGATGGCGGACCAGGAGCAGCGGCGGCAACATGTTCCACCGGTGAGCAAAAGGCGATGCTGATCGCGATCACATTGGCACACAGCGTGCTGGCCGCATCAGGCCGGCCCAGCGTCCTGTTGCTCGACGAAGTGGCAGCGCATCTCGACCCGGTGCGGCGCGCGGCTTTGTTCGACCGGCTGCGCGCCGGCCGTGCGCAAGTGTGGATGACCGGGACCGAGATCGCCCCGTTCTGCGACATCCAAGCCGAAGCTGCGGTCTGGCAAGTGCGCGGCGGCACACTAAAACGGCTCTAGCGCGTCCCAAAAGCACCATAAAAGCCACACAAAACCCCGGAAAACACCCATAGCGGCACCTTGGGCGAGCCGCAGGCGGGGTTTACGGCGTGTCCTGCGCGGGGATCGCTGCGGCGACCTCGTCAATGGTGGAGGCGACCAATTCCTCAATCCCTTCCGCGGTGGGGTGGATACGGTCGTTCTGGAACAGGCCGGGATCCTGATAGATATCTTCGAGCCAGAACGGGATCAGCGCGGTGTCATATTGCGCCGCCAATTCGCCATACATGGCGTCGAACCGGGCTTGGTATTCGGGGCCGTAATTGGGCGGCGCGCGCATCCCCATCAGCAAAACCGGTATTTCGCGCGCGGCCAGCTCGGTCAGCATCGCGTCGAAATTGGCGCGGGTTTCATCAGGCGACAAACCGCGCAGCAGATCATTGCCCCCCAACTCAAGGATAAACAGATCAGGCGCACTATCTTGCCCGTTCAAAGTAAAGGCCAACCGGTCGCGTCCTGCTGCACTGGTGTCGCCCGATACGCCGGCATCGATCACCCGCGCATTGATCCCGCGCCCGCGCAACGCCGCCTCAAGCCGTTCGGGATAGCCTTCTGGCTCGGCCAGGCCATATCCGGCAAACAGGCTGTCGCCGAATGCCATGATTTTTACCTCTTCGCCCATTACCGGGATCACCAATTCACCGGGCGCAATCTCTCCCTTGGCGGGGATCGCGGCATTGCCCCGCGCATCCTCATTAGTGCCATCAACGCTGCTTTGCCCGCCGCATCCGGCCAGCGCCAAAATGCTCAGGAAACCAAACAGCAGGGATGTGCGTTTCTGCAGGGCGTTCATATTGATCTACAAACCTTCTTTATTGGTCTTGCTTCAACCCCTTTCCTATCCCATCTGAGCTGAGTGACAAACCCTGTGCCTCCTATCGCTTCGCAAATCGACCACGACATGGCGATTTCCGCCCGCAATCTGACTTTGACGCTTGGTTCGGCCGATGCGCCGGTTGATATCCTCAAAGGGATCAACCTCGACGTGGCGCATGGCGAAGTGGTAGCTTTGCTGGGCCCGTCGGGCTCGGGCAAGAGCTCGCTGATGGCGGTGCTCTCGGGTCTCGAACGCGCCAGCGGCGGGTCCTTGCGAGTGGCGGGCCATGATTTCGAAACGCTCAGCGAAGATGGTCTGGCCGCGGCGCGGCGTGGACGGATCGGGATTGTGCTGCAAGCCTTTCACTTGCTGCCGACGATGACCGCTGCGGAAAATGTCGCCACGCCGATGGAATTGGCCGGAGCCAGCGATGCCAGCGCCCGCGCGAAGGCGGAATTGGAAGCGGTGGGTCTGAGCCACCGGATCGGCCATTATCCCACCCAATTATCCGGCGGCGAACAACAACGTGTGGCAATTGCGCGGGCGATTGCACCGCGTCCCGAATTGATTTTCGCCGACGAACCGACGGGCAATCTGGATGTGTCTACCGGCGAGGAAATCGTCGAATTGCTGTTTGCGCGCCGCGCTCAAACCGGCGCGACCTTGTTGATTATCACCCATGATCCGGCTCTGGCTGAACGGTGCGACCGGGTTTTGACCATGGCCGACGGTGTGGTGGCCAGCGACCGCCGGATTGCCCCTGTCTCTGCCAGCGAGGCGGCCGAGTGAGCGGCGCAGACGCGCCCGAAAGTCTGGGATGGGGCGCTGCATGGCAGATCGCCCGGCGCGATCTCAATGCCCGCTTCAAGGGCCTGCGATTATTGCTGGTGTGCATTTTCCTTGGCACTGCGGCTCTCGCGGCGATCGGCACGTTGACCGCTTCGATCGAACGCGAATTGCAATCTTCGGGTCAGGCGCTGCTGGGCGGCGATCTTGAGGTTGAGGTGTGGCAACGCGACCTCGACGATAGCGAACGCGCCTCGATCAGCGAATATGGCGAGATATCGGGCGGTTTCCGGATGCAAGCGATGGCCACGACCGATGACGCCGCAGCCCCGGTTGAATTGAAAGCGGTCGATCAAAACTGGCCGCTTTATGGCCGCTTCACAATCGGCGATGGCGAGGTGGCGAGCGCGCCAAGCGGCAATGACGCCTATCTCGCGCAAGGTGCGCTTGATCGGCTCGACATTGCGGTGGGCGATGAATTTCGTGTCGGCACGCAAACCCTGCGCGCCGCCGGCGTGATCCGCGACGAACCCGATCGCCTGTCCGAAGGGTTCCAGCTCGGCCCGACCGTTCTCGTCGCTCGCAACATTCCCGAGGCGGCCGGGCTGCTTCAACCCGGATCGCTGTTCCAAAGCAAATATCGCATCGCTTTTGCCGACCCTTCCGATGACCCAAGCGAGGTCGAGGAGCAGCTCAGCGAAGCCTATCCCAATGCCGGGTTTGATTTCCGCAACCGCGACCGCGCCTCACCCGGCGCCGACCGGTTTGTGGCGCAGATGAGCGATTTTTTAACGCTGGTCGGGCTTGCCGCTTTGGTGATTGCCGGGATCGGGATTGCAGGGGGCGTATCCTCCTATCTCGACCAACGCCGCGCCAGCATCGCCACACTAAAAGTGCTCGGCGCATCCTCGCGCGATATCGTGCGGATTTACGCCATCCAGATCGCCGCCGCCGCCTTTGTCGGCAGCGCGCTGGGCCTCGCCACGGGGGTTTTGGTAACCCCGATTTTGGGTGCGGCGCTCGAAGGGTTGCTGCCGGTGGAAAGCGGGTTTGTGATCGAACCGGCGCCATTGA
>JABSPI010000309.1 GCA_013214365.1 Erythrobacter sp. | reverse complement strand
GAAGGTGCTATGGCCGCCACTGTATCAGAAGCTAGTCAGATAGCGCTCTACCAAAAAGAAACTTCTCCAGAGATGTTTAAACTTCGTGTGATTTCTGAAGCCTTAGCCTCCCCGGTTATGGCTGGTGCGATGAGAGGTGTTGGCATGGGTATCCCTGCCGTCAAGGAGATGCTGACAAGAAACGGGATAAGCCCTGAAACAGCTGATGCATCTATAGCAAGAGCCGTTGAGATAGAGGGAGACAATACCGGGAAGGTTCGAACCACTTCTCAGATAGACCAGAAAGATGGCGTTGCAACTTCTCGCGGCGAAGAAATAGTAAACGGCGAGATGACCAAGGCTTTAGATCAAGGCAGGCCAGTAGACTTTATACACCCAGACGTTGGAGAAGTACGCATTATTCCTAGCACTGAAGATTTTGGAGCTGTACGCAATGCTGTACAAGCATCTGCCAGGGATTTTGGATTAGAAGTACACATGTTCAACCGTATTAATGCGGATACCCCAGAAGGATTCGCTATTGGCAACAAAGTCTTTATCGATGCAGCTGCCAACGACGCGGACTTCGAGCGCCTACTAGGCCATGAGCTGTTCCATACATGGGCCAATAAGACTGACTTGGCAAACAAGACTTCTGTTGTAAGCACCATGAAAGATATGATGGGGCGTGCTGGAAGAGATGTTGATGGCCTTGATAATAGAGTTGTTATAGAGGAGTTCTTTGCAGACGCAGCTGGAAGACGTGGACGCGCTGCTATAGAAGAGCTTACTCGGGATATGTCATCCACCCAGCAGGGTCGCACAGCGCTTCAAGAGTTCTATGATTTTGTCCGTGACTTCATTGATAAGGTTCGTGGCAAAGCTGGCATGGTGCGCGATGATGAGCTTGGTGCGCCTAAGTTCGAGTCTGCGCCAGAGCTACAAGAGATCGACGACTTTGCAGAGCGTATGCTTCGTGAGCTTCTTGTGCCTGATGATACACCTGCTCGTGCTGAGGTTGATGGCGATGTTAAGCAATCTAAGTTATTCCAGAGAGCAGAAGCCCAGGCTGTTCCCCAGCTAGAGGGTGTTGTAGAAGGCGACGAGATAGTAGATATCCCGGTGGATGCTACAGAGGCGCAGTTAAACGAGTACCGGGCTAAGGGTGTTCTTGAGACAGTACGTGATCGAGAGACCGTAAAAGCTGAAGTTGCTACAATGACCCCAGAGAGGGGGCAGAATAAATGGACTAAGATGCTACGTACTGGATTCGCATCTAAAGGACAGCAGTTCAGTAGATACATGGAGGGCTTAGGCCTTGGCTCGTTCTCTCGTCTTGTAAAGGATGAGCACACCACAGCATCCAGCCTGAAGAACATCGTCCACGACGATCACGTTGCTGTACTTGCCAACGTTCCTGAAGAGATGCAACAGCGCATGTCTAATACAAGTGCTAAGATGTATGACGATATTGGCTTAGAGCTAACCGAGGGTCAGCGTGCGTACATGATCATGCTTGCACGTGAGCAGGATGCTGGTAAGACTGTTGACGGAGATGAAGTAAAAGGTGTTGACAAAGATACAGGTTTTGGCCGTAAGTCAGCCGCAGCCAAGATGCATAAATACGGCGTTGTTGATTCTAAGAACAACCGCGTAACACTAAGTAAAGAGCAGATAGATGATCTAGCAGCCGACAAAACGTATGAAGATGTGATCGCTGTGTACCGTACAGACGTTGATAACGCAGGTAAGATCGGTGACCACGCCGCTCTACGGGCGGGTAATGACCGGGTTACCGACCCCACTATCACCCAGTACGTATCTATTCTGACCGAGGATATGGGCAGGGACTTTTCTAATGCCAATAACCCGTTCGACTTTGGCGACAGAAGCATATGGAAGTCGCGTAATGAGGGCGCTACCACTATAGATATGTCCCGCAACATCAATCCATTAGTTGCTGGCAAGCGCATAGCAGATAGCTCAGCCCAGTTATATGGTGATGTTGGCATCAAGAATGCAGAGGCCGCGCTGTTCGGTAGTGGTGGGCAGAATACTGGGATGACATTTGAGGAGTTCGTAGAAACCATAGCGCCTCAGGATGTCAGATCTAAATACGACGCTGAGATAGAAAACGGGCTATCTAGAGAGCAGGCGATATCTAAGTCTTTATCTGGTACAGAGTTCGTCATGGACCCCAAGCTATTCAAGAAGAAAGAAAATAAGTCTTACGAACCTGAGAAGGCCACGGTATTATTCAAGCCCAAGAGTCTCGGCCACGACATCAATAAGAAGCTAGGCCCTAATGCCGCAGAAGAGGTGCGCTCACGAATCCAGCAGACATACTCAAGTCGATTCACTAAGGACGTACTAGGTCCTATAGCATCAGCTGTTATGCGTCTTAAGCGTGTATCTACTCTAGGGTGGAATACCACAGCGCTATTACAGGTTGCCTCGTCACCATATTCCACAGTGAATCTCATTGATAGAATAGGACAGAGGTTCCCAGAGGTGGCGAATGCGCTTAACGCTAGAGAGATGGCAGCCAATGTGGGCAAGGCTATATCTGATAAGGGTTATAGAGACTCCACTATGGAGCAGGCCATGCAGGATATCCCAGCGTTCAAAGAGCGAATGACTTCAGGCAACGTGGACATTGAGTTCGCTGAGTTAGCTGAGAACAAGGCGGCAATGGGTCAGTTCAAAAAGATGTGGCGGCAGGCTAAGCGCTCACAGGGCTACAAAGGCAACTTCGACGCATACCTGAAACTTATCGAAGAGTCTATGGGTCCGATCCGCGAGGTTGACCGCATGACCATCACTGGCATGGCGGGCAAGTTAATGGAGGTTGCTGAGGAGAGCGGTCTTAAGCGAGGCACTCCAAGTTACTACGACTTCGTGAACAAGTCATTCATGGACGTTCTGGAGACACAGCCCACATCGATCAAAGGGTTTAAGAATGAGTGGCAGCTAAGCGACTCGCCATTCGCTAGAGCGTTCACTATGTTCACTGGAGCAACAGGCCCTATGTATGGCCTGATGCACGAGGCGGCGTTGCGCTTCTCACAAGGCGACAAACAGTTCGCCCGAGAGCTTATGGTTCCAATGCTCATGTCTATAGGTTATGTTGCCACTATCGGCACAGCGTCTACCTACGCTAAGGGCCTTATCTTCCAGACGGAAGAGGATCGCAAGGCTATTGAGGGCAAGTTTGGTGGGCCACTCGCAACATTCGCTAACCGTATAGCAGGGTCAACCGTAGGCACTATACCCCTGATCGGCCCTGCTGCTGGTGGCGCTTTGGGCGAGGTGTTCACTGGTCACAGCTTTGACAGCTCACACCCCGTCTTCGACTACTACAACGACACCGTTAAGTTCGTTGGGGAGATGAGTGACTTCGAGGTTGGCGACGCGCTATACAGGGTTATGAAGAACGTCATGCCCTACCCCGTCAGCCGCTTCGCTCGAAGAGTCGGCAAGGAAATAGCCGGGGAATAAGCACAACTCATTCATCACGGCTGCACATTCATACTTCATGGTGTGCAGGCGTGATGCCCACCTCGTCATCTGAGTACGCGCACTGTCCCACTCTGATAGCGGTGTGCACTTAGCTACAAGCTGTGGGACATAGCGTTCCATTAGAGGCCACCATAG
>JABSPI010000308.1 GCA_013214365.1 Erythrobacter sp. | reverse complement strand
TTCATCGACCAGAGCCTGAATGGCGGCATCGACAGGGTCGCCGGGTTGGGTGTTTGCCACCGAGAAAAACAGGATAAGACCGGCAAGGATGGTTTTGCTGAGCAGCCCGCGCATTGCCTTTCCCCTTCCAAACTTCACCCGATCACGAATTTTGAGCCGAGCCTAAATAGGATTTCAAGCTAGAGCAATAAATGCCCCGAGCGGTCGCGTTTGGTGGCGAGGTATTTGGCGTTGTGGGGGTTGTCGGGCAATTGGTGCTGGACCCGCTCGGTGATGGTGATGCCGGTCGCCTCTAGGCTTTCGACCTTGGCCGGATTGTTGGTCAGCAGCCGGATCGTGGTGGCGCCGAGCAATTCGAGCATCCGCGCCGCCACCGGAAAATCGCGCGCCTCATCGGGCAGGCCCAGCCGGTTATTGGCATCGACCGTATCAAATCCCTGATCCTGCAGGCGATAGGCGCGCAGCTTGTTGATAATGCCGATCCCGCGCCCTTCCTGGCGCAGATAGAGCAACACGCCCCAGCCGCCTTCTTCGCGCGCATGCTGCGCCATCGCTTCGAGCGCGGTGTCGAGCTGCGGGCCGCAATCGCATTTCAGGCTGCCCAAAACATCCCCGGTCAAACATTCGGAATGCAGCCGCACCAAGGGGGCTCTATCGCCGCTCTGCTCGCCGATGATCAGCGCGATATGTTCGCGGGTATCGGCGTTTGAGCGGAACGCGACAATTTGCGCATCCTGCGATGCGGTCACGGGCAAACGCGCGCGGGTGATGATCTTGAGCGCGCCGGCATCGGTGTAATGCGCCAGATCGCCTGCGGCGATTTCATGCGCTTCGCCTGCATCTTTGGGATCGGCGATAAAAGCGGGCAGGATCCCGGCAATCCGCGCCAATTCCATCGCCGCGCCCGCGGCCTGTTCCCAATTGATCTGTTCGGCGCGAAACGGGCCCTTCATCGGATTGGCCAGATCAAGCGCGGGATCGGCAATCGGCAAAGCGGTGTCAAGCTCGAACGGTTCGCCGCCGCGGATCAGGACGGGGGCGTGCGGAACCGCGGCATCGCGTTGATTGGCGAGTTTGAGCGTTGCCGCGCGCGCCGCCGAAATCAGCATGGCCGGACCGCTTGCACCGCGTTCGATCGCGGTTTCCACCGGCAATAGGGTGGGCCCGTCGACAAATCGGATCGGCCAGCCATGGCGCAGCGCATCGACCGCCTGCGCCGCGCGCCGCGCCGGAGATGCGCCAGAAGGTGAGGCGCCAGAAGGCGAGAAACCAGAAGGCGGCTTGGAGCTCAAATGTCAAACTCGGTGATCAACGGGATGTGGTCGGACGGCTTTTCCCAGCTGCGCGCCTCTTCGAGCAGGCGGTGCCCGGTCGCTTGCGGCGCGAGTGCGGGGCTGGCCCACATATGGTCGAGGCGTCGCCCGCGATCATTTTTGCGCCAATCGGGCGAGCGATAGGACCACCAGCTGTAATAGCGTTCCGGGTCCTTGATAAATTCGCGCCCCAGATCGACCCAGCCATGCGCCTGTTTGAACCGCTCGAGCGTGTCGACTTCGAGCGGGGTGTGGCTCACCACTTTGAGCAATTGCTTGTGGCTCCACACATCGCTTTCGAGCGGGGCGATGTTGAAATCGCCCACGATCAGGCTGGGATGTTCGAGCGCGTCGGCCCAGCCGGTCATACGTTCGAGAAAATCGAGCTTCTGGCCGAATTTCGCGTTCACTTCGCGATCGGGCACATCCCCGCCGGCAGGCACATAGACATTGTCGATCCGCATATCCTTGCCGATCACCTCGACCCCGACATGGCGCGCCTCGCCATTGGCTTGCCAATCGTGGCGGGTCACTTCGCGGATCGGAACGCGCGAAATTGTCGCAACCCCGTGATAGCCTTTCTGACCGCAGATCGCCTGATGCTCATAGCCCAGCTTGGCCAAGGCTTCGGCGGGGAATTGATGCTCTTGGCATTTGATTTCCTGCAGACACAATATGTCGGGCGCCTCATCGCGCAGATATTGCTCGATAATCGGCAGGCGCAAGCGGGCCGAATTGATATTCCATGTGGCAACAGACAGCATGGAGGCGATTTAGGAGCCTTGCCCGGCAAAATCCACTGTGCGCGGCGTTTTTGCTGTTTGCAGGGCGGGGTCGCGCTGGTTCGGGGATGGCTCGCAGGCGGGCTTGCTGATGGGCTCGCAGGTCAGCAGGCGCCGCATTCGCCAAGGAAGGGTGCGCGCAGGCGAGCAGATAAAACACACATAATCGCCAGCTTTCACTTTCCTGTCATCGTCAGACGCGATAGCGAGCAGGTGAACGGCAACGGCCCCATGTGTTTCAGGCGGCCAGCCGGCCCTTATCGGAGATTGAATATGCCCCGCATGTCCTTCATTTTTGGCGCCTCTGCCTTGCTGGGCGCGGCCTGCCTGCTGCCCGCTTGTTCGCAGACCATCAATTATTACGAAGAGCCCGCCGCCCCTGTCGCTGATGCGGGGCAAGGTGATCCGGCCCTTTTGGCCCAGCGCAGCGGGGCGAAAAATGTCATCATCCTGATCTCTGACGGGATCGGCTTTAACGGCTGGCTCGCGGCTGATTATTACGAGGGCAAGGCCGGCGCACAATCCTATCAGGTGGCGCGCCCCGACGGCACGGTTCCGGTGGTCTATGGCATGGCGCACAGCTCGCTCAACCTGATCGATCAGGACGGCAATCTCCTGCCCAGCGGCTCGGCCCCTGATCTGGCCGCCGGCGTGGTCGACCAGGGCTATGACCCGCGCACACGCTGGGACCGGTTTGAAAACACCTTTGCCGGCGATTTTGCCCCGATCGGCAAAAGCTACACCACCTATACCGACAGCGCCGCCGCCGGCACCGCATTGTTGAGCGGGCGCAAAACCGCCAATGGCCGGATCAATGTCAATTGGAGCGGCGAGGAACGGTTCCGCACGATCGCCGATCTGGCGATGGAGCGCGGGCGTTCAGCCGGCGCAGTGGCATCAGTGATGGCCGCGCACGCAACCCCGGCGGCGGTGATCTCGCACAATATTTCGCGCAACAATTACGCCGAGATTTTCAACGAAATGGCGGCCAGCGACCTCGATGTGATCATGGGCGGCGGCCACCCGCTCTATGACAGCAGCGGCGGCATGGTGAACCCGTCAAACGAAGACGGATATCGCTATGTCGGCGGGAGCGAGACGCTGGGCCAATTGACCAGCGCCGACGGGCTCAACGGTTTCACCTTTATCGATGCCAAGGAGGATTTCGAGGCCTTGGCCCGGGGCGATGATGTGCCCGAGCGGGTGATCGGGATTGCCCGCACCAATTCCACCTTGCAAGCCTCGCGCGAGGGGCTGGGCGAGGCCGACACGCCCTCGGGCATGGCCTACAATCCCGCGGTCCCCGATCTGGCCACTATGAGCCGCGGCGCGCTCAATGTCTTGTCGAGGGATGAGGACGGCTTTTTCCTGATGATCGAAGGCGGCGCGGTCGATTGGATGGGGCACCAGAACAATATGGCGCGCTATATCGAGGAACAGATCGATTTTAACCGCGCGGTCGCCGAAGTGATCGCATGGGTCGAGACCCATTCAAGCTGGGACGAGACGCTGGTGATCATCACCTCGGACCATGAATGCGGCGGGATCTGGGGCGAGGGCACCTGGACCAA
>JABSPI010000307.1 GCA_013214365.1 Erythrobacter sp. | reverse complement strand
CAAGACCCACGAAACTGTGTGGTTCAATTGCCGTGTCGGGAGTTCGTGTGGAAGAATGACGCGGTTCATCCTGCCGGATAGTGAGCAGGCTGGGGTTTGAGCGCGGTTCAGCGAATATTTTGGGCGGCGGGCCAGATCGGCGGCGTGCGCCAGCTCTTATTTGCATCAGCGCCCACCAATGCGCGACTTGGATGTGGCGCCTCTTTGAGTGCGCCGCGCAATTTTCCTACATGCGCGCCGCTTGCTATTGTCGCGCTGGGGCCCTTCCAAGCGCAACGCCAAAGCGGCGGCGCAACGGCCCGCATTGCCCCCGACCGCACCGCACCTGCAAAACGCGTTTGTGGATGTGTTTTATCAACTAAACCCCTTTTCGGCGCGGCCGGGTTTGGCCTCCTGCGCCGGGGTCGGCAAGTGCCGGTGCGGGGAAGGGGGATAATCGCGGCCTTTATTCGACCGGTAGAAAATCGGGGACCGACAAATACCGCTCGCCCGTGTCGTAATTGAACCCGAGCACGCAGGCCCCCGCCTCAAGCTCGGGCAGTTTTTTGGCAATCGCGGCCAAGGTTGCACCCGAAGAAATCCCGATCAGCATCCCTTCCTCGCGCGCCGCGCGGCGGGCCATTTCCTTGGCATCTTCGGCATCGACCGCAATCGCACCGTCAATCGCATCAGTGTGCAAATTGCCCGGAATAAAGCCGGCGCCAATCCCCTGGATCGGGTGCGGGCCCGGCTCACCGCCATTGATAACGGGCGAGAGGGCGGGCTCCACCCCGTAAGCTTTGAAATGCGTCCAATGCTTTTTAAGCTCCTCCGCGCAGCCGGTCAGATGGCCGCCTGTGCCAACCCCGGTGATCATCACATCGACCGGGTTGTCGATAAAATCGGCGAGGATCTCCTGCGCGGTGGTGCGGGCATGGACCGCGGGGTTTGCGCCATTGTCGAACTGGCTCGGCATCCATGCGCCCGGCGTCGTCTCCACAATCTCGGTGGCGCGGGCGATGGCGCCCTTCATGCCCTTTTCCTTGGGCGTGAGATCAAAACTCGCACCATAAGCCAGCATCAGACGGCGGCGTTCGATCGACATCGATTCCGGCATAACCAGGATCAGCTTATACCCCTTGACCGCGGCAACCATCGCCAGACCAATGCCGGTATTGCCGCTGGTGGGTTCGACAATCGTGCCGCCCGGACCCAGCAAGCCCTTGGCCTCGGCATCCTCAACCATAGCCAGCGCAATCCGGTCCTTGATCGACCCGCCCGGATTGGAGCGTTCCGATTTGAGCCAGACATTGTGATCGGGAAACATCCGCGCCAGGCGAATATGCGGGGTGTTGCCGATCGTCTCGAGGATATTGCCAGCTTTCATCTCAGCTCTCCTTTTGGGCCTGTTGGGCGTCTTTGGCCTGATTTTGTTGTGCGTTTGATGATGTGTCTAGCAGATCATCGGGCGGATCGAAGGTCTTGGTTGTGCGCAACACCGGAAAAATTCGCGCCCACACCATCACCGTGACAATCGCGCCCACACCGCCTGCAACGACGGCGGCGACCGGGCCGATCAAATAGGCGAGGCTGCCTGAAAAGGCATCTCCGCCTTCGTTCGATGCGCTGATCGTGAGCAGCGAGACCGAAGACACCCGCCCGCGCTTGTCATCGGGGGTGTGCAATTGGATCAGTGATTGGCGGATATAGACGCTGAACATATCGGCCGCGCCAATCACAAACAGCATAGCAAGGCTGAGCGGCATCGAGGTGGACAGGCCGAATACAATCGTCGCCAGGCCAAACACCGCCACCGCCCAAAGCATTTTGGGGCCGACATTGGTGGAAATCGGACGGAAGGAAAACCACGCCGCAGTGATCGCTGCGCCGACTGCTGGGGCCATGGCGAGCTGGCTCAAACCGGTCTCGCCGACTTGTAAAATATCGCGGGCATAGACCGGAAATAATGCCGTGGCCCCGGCCAGAAACACTGCGAACAAATCGAGCGTGATCGCGCCCAGAACCATCTTGTTGTGCACGACATAGCGCGCACCATCGATAATCGCGCCGATCGGGCGTTGATCTTTACGCGCAGCGGGTTGGGGCACCTGTCCGATTAGCGTGAGCGCGATCATCGAGATAACGAACAATCCGGTCGCAACCGCATAGGGCAGGGCCGGCTCGATCGCATAAAGATAGCCGCCCAAAGCCGGGCCGCCGATCATACCCACCTGCCACGCGATCGAAGACAGCGCGATCGCAGTGGGCAAGATCGCTTTGGGTACGAGGTTGGGGGCAAGTGCCGACAAAGCTGGTCCGGCAAAACCGCGCACCACGCCCAGCACCACCGCAATGGTGTAGAGGATCGGCAAATCAATCCGTTCTGACCATGTCGCAAATGCCAACGCGCCTGCGCACAGCAATTGCAAAAACACCGTCAACCGCGCCAGTTTGCGCCGGTCAAAGCGGTCCGCGGCAAGGCCCGAAAACGGGGTCAGCACAAATAGCGGCAGGAATTGCAACAGCCCGATCAGCGCCAATTGCCCTGATGCCTCGGCAATGCTCATCCCCCCATCGCGGGCGATATTGTAGGTCTGCCATCCGATGATGAGCATCATCGCATAGCCCGCCAGCGTCATCGCCAGCCGGCTGAGCCAATAGCAGCGGAAATTGTGAACCCTGAACGGATGCGATGGGGTGTCCGGGTACGGGGAACGGGCCGGGGAGGGGGAATTGATATCAGTCACCCACGCGCCATGGCAGGCGATCACGGCGATGCCAAGAGAACCCTGCTATTTCAGTTTACTTGAGCTGTGGTTGGCGGCGCGACGGCCGGTTAGCGATTGCGCCGCAGCCGGGGATTGGGTTGGAGCGTGTCGATAATGGCGATAAAGTCATCGAGGCGGATGATGCGCTCAAATTGGAAACCGGCACGCTGGTCGCGGGTCCAGATGACATAGGCTTCGATGCGGCCAACCACTGGCAGGCGAATGATCACCCGGTCGCCCCGTTTAAGCGTCGATGCATCATCGACCATAAACCCATGCGCAGAAATGTTGCAGACGTGCAATTTAACGTCGCCGTCGACGAAATGCTCGACAATCACCGGAAAATCCACCGGGTGGCGCGCTGCACGGCGCAGATCAGTTACGCTCAGGTTCGCTCCAAATGACACAGCCTATCGCCCTCCAAAAATTGATCCCCGCAAAAAAGCGGCGGTCCAAATGTAATGGGGTGTAAAGGCTGATATTTGGTAAAGCCTGCATGAAGATAATGGCGTTTTATCGCTGTCACGCCTCAAAAAATTGCAGCAATACGAGCCGCGTAACCGGCAACAGCCGTGCAGAGTAGAGCGGCGAGGCTGGGCAGATTGTCGCCTAGGCAAACTCCATCCGCCCACGCTGCGCTAGTGCCGGTTCAACGGGTGATCAGACCGTGCTTCTTCTTGCCGAGGCTCAGTTTAAGCGTAGCGCCGTCATCGGGCAGGACCAGGTGACCCGCCTCGCGGATCACATCGCCGTCAATTTTAACTGCACCCTCATTAAGCTTGCGCTTCGCCTCGCCATTGGATGCGGTAAAGCCCAGCTCGGTCAGAACCGCGCCAATCCGCAAGCCTTCATCGCCCACCGCCAATGTCGGCAGGTCTTCGCCGGCTCCGCCGCCTGCAAAGGTTTCGCGCGCGGTTGCCTCGGCACTGGCGGCGGCGGCATCGCCGCGGACCAGCTTGGTCACCTCATTGGCGAGAACAATT
>JABSPI010000306.1 GCA_013214365.1 Erythrobacter sp. | reverse complement strand
GCAAAGGCGAGCGAGGCCCCCTCGGGCGTCAACCGCGTCTTGGCCCCGGTGGCGACATCGACATGATACAATTCCATCCGGGTGACCGAGATGTAATTGATCACCAATGCGGTGGCATTGTCGGGGGTGAAATCGGCCACGAACCAGCCGCCGCCCTCATTCTGCGTGAGGATCCGCGTGGTTGCGGGGTCGCGCGGGTCCATCACATACAGGTCAACATCGCGGCCATTGCGTTTGTTCGAGCTGAACGCGACCATCGAGCCATCATGCATCCACGCGCCCAGCCCGTTGCGGCTGGTGCCATCAGTGAGCAATTCGAGCCGCCCGTCGACCAGCCGGAAAATCTGGTAAAATTCGCTGCCGCCGACATCTTTGGAAATCAGTTTCACATCGCCCGCGCCCGGCGACACCGACACGCCGCGCACCGGCTCTGTCTCGAAAGTCAATTGCACCCGCGCAGCGCCGGGCGCGGCGAGCTGGTGCAATTGCGATGTGCCGCCAAACCGGGTGGAGATAAACATCCCCTTCGTCTCCGGGTCCCATTCGGAAAAGGACGCGGTGCGCACCTCGAAATAGGGGCGGGTGCGATCCGCCAATTCGCGCGGCACGGCGGGGATGCCATCGGCGATGATTGCGGCGGGTTTGGGCACCGCGTTCACGCTCTGGCTGTCTTGTGTGCTGGCCTGCGTTGGGGTTTCTTCGGCGGTGCCTGCATTACTGTGCGCAAGGCCCGCCTGCGCGGTGAGCAGCAAAGCGGAGGCGAGAATATATTTCATAACGGCACTTTCCTTTGGCGCGCCCGCAATGCCGGGCGAAGGCGCGGATCAGATGGCGACACATGGCAATAGATAGCGACAGGCCGCCGCATCACAGGCTGGGCAAAGTGACAAAAATCGGCGCGAGGTCAACCGGTGATTGTCCCCCGCCGAATGACCCGCGGCGTGGGTCGTGCGCGTGAGGCGCGGGATTAGGACCGCATTCACTGTGGCAACGATTGAAAACGCGGTGGTCGACAGCGTGGCGATAAACCGCTCCAGCTCCACGCCGGGCGCAGTCGCAATATAAAGCACGTCGCGGTCGCGCATGGCGAAATCCTGCATCGCGAACAGGCTTTGCGCATCGGTCATGCGCAGGCTGTAAATCACCGGCACCCGGCCATCGACGGTGGTGTCGGCCATTTGTCCTGCGGCAAATTGTTCGCAGATTGCCGCTGGGCTCTTCCCATAGCGAGGCGATCGGCTAGTTTGGCGCGATGAGCCAAATTTGCGCCCCACACCACGCCCCATGCGCCACCCCATCCACCGCCCCGTCTCACGACCCTTCCTCCAGGTCTCCCTGCGCACTGCCCCGATCCGCGCGCGGCTGTGTTGTGGCGGGATGGCTCGCACTTGGCCTTGGCGCGTGCACGGATGGACCGGTTGCGCCGGGGGTAGATCCGCAATGGGTGGCGATTGAGGGGGGATGTTTCACTCTGGGCGATCGCGGCCGCTATCCCGAAGAGGGCCCAGCGCGCGAGGCATGTGTCGACTCGTTCGAAATCAGCGCGCACGAAATCACCAATGCGCAATTTGCCGCCTTCGTTGATGCCACCGGTTACACCACACGCGCCGAACGCGGATGGGCGGCGGGCGAAGCGGGGGGGCCGGGCATTGCGGTTGCGCCCGGCTCGGTCGTGTTTGTGCCCCCGTCGGGCACGTCTGCCCCCTCGATGAGCTGGTGGCGGATGACCGATGGGGCAAGCTGGCGCAGGCCCGCCGGATCCACCAATCGCGCCCGGCCCGAAGACAGCCATCCGGTTGTCCACATCACCCGCGAAGATGCCGAGGCCTATGCCGCATGGGCAGGCGGGCGTTTGCCGAGCGAGGCGGAATGGGAATTTGCCGCACGCGCCGTGCCCGGCGGCGAGGTGTCGCAATGGGCGGATGTCGATTACATTGATGGCGGCGACAAGGCCAATACCTGGCAAGGCGTGTTCCCGGTGCGCAACACCAATGAGGACAGCTTTGCCGGGATTGCGCCGGTGGGATCGTTCCGCGCCAATGCATTCGGGCTCTACGATATGATCGGCAATGTCTGGGAATGGACCGCCACCCCCTATGCCCCGAGCCATTCCGATGCCGACCGCGCGGCGGCGGGCACAAACGGATTTGCCCCCAACCAGCCGGGCGCGTCGGTCGGAGTGATCAAAGGCGGGTCATATTTGTGCGCGGACAATTATTGCGCGCGTTTTCGCCCCGCCGCGCGCCAGGCGCAGGATCTGGGCCTGAGCACCTCGCATATCGGCTTTCGTATCGCCCGCACGCCCCAAGAGAGCGCGCCCCAAAGCGCATCATCCACGCCCAGCGATCAAGCGCAATAATCATGGTTTCAATGGCGCGCCCATCGAGCATCCGGCCATCGCCCGAATTGTGCGCGCGGGAAAGGCGGGAAAAACTGCCTGTGACCCCATCGCCATTTGGGTGGCCATGCCCCATGCTGCGCGCTCATATGGCCCGCGCATCGGCGCGCTGTAATCACCCACACGCATAGGGGATGCGATTGTCCAGACCCGTTTCCTTGGAGTTTGCGCGATGAGTTTGCGGCTCGACAATGTCTCCAAACGGGTTGGCGATGTGACCCATATCCATCCGCTCGATCTGGAGCTGGAGCCGGGCACGATGAATGTCCTGCTCGGCCCGACCTTGGCGGGCAAGACCACGTTGATGCGGTTGATAGCGGGGTTGGACACCCCCGATAGCGGCGCGGTTTTCTGGCAGGGCGAGGACGTCACCGGCGCCCGCATACAGGACCGCGACATCGCCATGGTCTATCAGCAATTCGTCAATTACCCCTCGCTCAGCGTGTTCGACAACATCGCCTCGCCGCTCAAATTGCAACGCAAACCCGCAGCCCAAATCGAGGCGCGGGTCCACGATGTGGCGCAATTGCTCAAACTCACCCCCTTGCTCGATCGCAAGCCGAGCGAGATTTCCGGCGGGCAACAGCAACGCTGTGCGATTGCGCGCGCGCTGGCCAAGGATGTCGGGCTGGTGCTGATGGATGAGCCCCTCGCCAATCTCGATTACAAGCTGCGCGAGGAATTGCGCGCCGAAATCCCGCGCCTGTTCGCCGCCTCGGGCGCGATTTTCGTCTATGCCACGACCGAACCCGAAGAGGCCTTGTTGCTGGGTGGGAACACCGCGACGATGTGGCAGGGGCGCGTGACTCAATTTGGCCCATCCGCCACGCTTTATCGCCAACCGGTCGATGAAATCACCGCGCGGGTCTATTCCGATCCGCCGATGAATTTCATATCGGTGCGCAAAAGCGCGGGCGACTTGCATTTTTCCACTGGCCAATCCTGTCCCGCACCGCCCGAATTGAGCGGGCATGATGACGGCGAATATCGCGCCGGCTTTCGCGCGCATGACATGCATATCGGCGCGGGCGATCCGGGCCAGATCCGCTTTGACGCCGCGGTGCATGTGACCGAATTGACCGGGTCGGAAACCTTCATCCATGTCGATGCCGCCGGCGCGCGCTGGATCGGGGTGGTGCCCGGCTTGCAAAACTTCGCCGCGGGCGAGGCATTGCCGGTCCATATCAACCCGCATGACCTGTTCTATTTCGACCGGCTGGGAAAACTGGCCGCCGCGCCGCGCGCCCACCGGGCCATGGCACAAGCGTAGCATGGGGGGCGCAAAAGGTTAGCACATGGCCGCGATCACACTCGACAATATCGCCCACAGCTATCTGCGCGCGCCGCACAGCGAGGCCGATTTCGCGCTGAAGCAGATCAGCCACCAATGGGAAGACGGGCGCGCTTATGCGCTGCTCGGGCCCAG
>JABSPI010000305.1 GCA_013214365.1 Erythrobacter sp. | reverse complement strand
GTGATTGCAGGTAGCAAGTCTGAAATCGGGCGCGTTGTTGGGAGGATATGGCAGGCCATTTTTGGGCGCTCAGTTGGCTTTAGATTGGTCGAGGCTTATGTCGGACACTCCGTAACCGGCTCAACTGGCGGAGTTGTCTTCCATGTCTATCAGTTTCGGGTGCCGGATGCCTATCAAGCCCCTTTTCCTCTTGAATCTCATTCCCACCATCTGCCTACCCGCTCCGCCATTCATATTCTCTTCGACCAAATCAGATGCAATCCAAGCTCACGAATAGCGGCAAGAATTACATGTTCTACAAATGGGTCGTGGGCAGAACTTTGGCCAAGCATGAGCGTACGCCTTTATGGCGAGTTTCCGGGTAATCCTATTCGGTCGATCCGCGATCCGTGCGCAGCGCAAAGAAGGCGAGCGCCACGGCTATTGCCGCGATCACAATCAATAATTCAGGCCTGAGGAGCATGTCCCATCCGCCCTCCTCAAAGGCTTGGTGCAAACGGCCGGTGAGATAGGCGCCGGCAATGGCGGCCGCGATAAAGGCGCGCGGCCTGCCCGTTACCCAGCGGCCAATCACAAAATAGACCGCGCCCATGATTGTTGCGGCCATCATGAAACCTAAAAGCGCCATACCGGCGCCAACACCAACACTCATTTCAACCTCTTAATTGCCTTGGGTAGGGGAAAGGCCGCCAGCGATCCCTTCCCCGCGATCACTCCGCCGCTTCGGCGAGCGCTGCGCGTTGGGGGCCGCGGATCAAACCGCCCGGGGTTGCGCCGGTCCAGGTGCCGTTTTCAAACGTCACCTCGCCGCCCTTGATCGTGCAGACATAGCCATCGGCCTTTTGCAACAGCCGCTTGCCCCCGGCCGGCAGGTCAAAAGCCAGCCACGGCCGGCCCAGCTTGATCGCATCCATATCGATCACATTGATATCCGCCAGAAATCCGGGCGCGAGCACCCCGCGATCATCGAGCCCGTAAAGTACCGCTGTGTCGCGGCATTGGCGCTTGATCGCATTTTCCAGCGTGATCCGTTCGCCCCGCCTACGATCGCGAACCCAATGTTCGAGCATGAAAGTTGGCGAGGCCGCATCGCAAATCGTCCCGCAATGCGCGCCGCCATCGGACAGCGAATTGACCGTGTCATCGGCGTGTTGCAGCGGGTGGAGGAAATCAAGATTGCCGTCGGCGTAATTGAGGATCGGGAGATAGATGAACCCAGTCGCATCCTCGCGGCACAGCATGTCATAGGCGTATTCCTGCGGATCGACCCCGGCGGCGATGGCGCGCGCATTCACGCTCGCGCTGGCATCCGGTTCGTAATCGAAATCGGGGTCCATTTCATATTGCAGCGCCCACCCTTGGGTGATCACCATCACCACGCCCAAAATATCCTTGGGCGCCTCGGAATAATCATTGGCCTCTGACAAAAGCTGCTGTTTGAAAGCGGGGTCGAGCAAACGGGCCTTCTGCTCCTCCCACGCCAGATCCTTGATCGCTTGCCAGCTGGGACGGAAAGCGAAGGGGTTCACCGTGCCTTGCCATGCCATGATGATGCCATTCCCGCGCAGCGCAATTTGCGCCACGATCTGCGCGCCATTGTCGTTCTCGGCCCGCATCGTCTCGATCTGCTCTTTGAGCGGCATTTCCTTGGCAATGCTTTCCAACGCGGCAAAGGTGACGGGAATACCGGCCTCGCGGCTCAATTTGCCCATCCATTCAAATTCGTTCCAATCGCGTTGCAGATCGCTCGCCATTTCGAACACGGCATGGCCGCCGGCATCCTTGGCCCGGCCCATGGCATGGCCGATCGCGACCAATTCCTCGGGCGTTGCGGTGGTGCCGGGGACCAATTCCCCATCAACCGATTTGTGCAACACCGTGCGCGAGGTGGAAAAGCCCAAAGCGCCCGCGCGCACGCCTTCCTCGACGATGTCGGACATCGCCTTGATATCCTCAGCCGTGGGCACAGCGCCCGGCTGTTCCCGGTCGCCCAGCACATAGGCGCGCACCGCGCCGTGGGGGACATGGGTGCCGATATCGATGCTGCGCGGCATTTTTTCGAGCGCGTCGAGATATTGGGGGAAGGTTTCCCAATCCCACGTAATCCCCTCGGCCAAAGCGGTGCCGGGAATATCTTCCACCCCTTCCATCAGGCTGATCAGCCATTCATGGCGGTCGGGTTTGGCCGGGGCAAAGCCGACCCCGCAATTGCCCATCACCACCGTGGTGACCCCGTGCCAGCTTGATGGAGCCATTTCCTGATCCCAGGTCGCCTGGCCGTCATAATGGGTGTGAATATCGACAAAGCCGGGGGCAACGATTTTGCCGCTTGCATCAATTTCGCGCGCCGCATCGCCGTCAATCTGGCCGATGGCGGCGATCACGCCATCCTTCACCGCGACATCGCCGGTAAAACGGTCGGCGCCGGTGCCATCAACGATGGTTCCACCCCGGATGATCAGGTCGAACTGTGCCATGAATGTCTCTCCCAGTTTTTCTTTGAAACCCGCTTATCACATTGCGCGCGCCGCTGCTATGCGTGTTGCATGACTATGCAACCAAGTGGACCGGCAAGCTGGACGCCGCAGGAAAATAGCGGAATTTCGATCGATTGGGTCAAGGCCAATGGATTGACTTTCGAAGTCGCGCAGGCGGGCGAGGGCGATCACCTTGCGCTGTTGATGCACGGCTTTCCCGAACTGCATTACAGCTGGCGTCACCAGATCCCGTTATTGGCGGATATGGGATACCGGGTGTGGGCGCCCAATATGCGCGGCTATGGCGGCACGTCGCGCCCCGACCGGATCGAGGATTATCAGCTCAACACTCTGGTCGAGGATATCGGCGCCTTGATCGATGCCAGCGGAGCCAAGAAAGTCACCTTGTTCTGCCACGATTGGGGCGGGATTGTTTCGTGGCATTTCGCGATCAAGAAAGTGCGCCCGCTCGAACGGTTTGTGGTGTGCAATATCCCGCATCCGCTCGCCATGCAGCGCGAGGCCAAAAACTGGGCCCAGCGGCGCAAGAGCTGGTATGTATTCTTCTTCCAGATCCCGTGGCTGCCCGAACGCCTGTTCAGCGCCAATCGCGCCGAGCGTATCGGCAAAATCTTCGCCGAGACCACCTGCAATCCCGAACGGTTCGGCCCCGAAGTGCGCGATGTCTATCGCAATGCCGCCGCGCGTCCGGGCGCGATGAAAGCGATGGTGAATTATTACCGATCGCTGGTGCGCGCAGGGCAATATGGCAATGTCGGCGATGGCCGGGTGGAGGTGCCCACCTTGATGATCTGGGGCGATCAGGATGTGGCATTGGAAGTCAGCGGCACGCAAGGGACCGAGGAATGGGTGCCCGATTTCACTTTGCGCCGGCTCGCCAATGCCTCGCACTGGGTCCAACAGGACGCGCCTGAAGAGGTGAATGCCATCCTTCAGGAATGGCTGCCCAAAGTGTAGAGTGCAGCCCCACAATCTGATCATCTGATCCCTGTTTATCCCTCGCGCCGCTATGCGCGCGCATGCCACTCAACCGATAGGCTTTGCCATGACTGTTTCGAAAATCGCTTTGACCCTTTCCGTATGCGCCGGGGTATTGGGGGGCGCATTGGGAGGCGGCCTTGCCTTGGCGCAAAGCGCGCCGCGCGCGGGCTACACGCTCGATCCGGCGGGGGATTTGTCCGCCATGCTCGATTGCTTCGAGGCGGAGGGGAAAACGCTCATCTCCGCCCATCGCGGCGGGCCATCGGCGGGATTGCCCGAAAACGGGATCGAAACCATGGATGCGATCATGGCCGGCGTGCCCGCCATTATGGAAATCGATGTGGCGCAAAGCACGGACG
>JABSPI010000304.1 GCA_013214365.1 Erythrobacter sp. | reverse complement strand
TCCGTCACGTGGATGATGCCGTTCGAGGTGTCGACATCGGCCGTGGTGACCATGGTCTTGCGACCCGCACCATCGGTAATTTCAATCGAATCGCCCGCGACGCGCGCGGTCAGCTGGCCGCCCGATACGGTGTCGATCGTGGCTTCGCCGCCATTGCTTTCAATCAATGCGAGCAGATCGCTGGCGGTCACTCGGCCGGCCACAGCGTGATAGGTCAGAATACCGGTCAGCGCGCCTTTGTTTTCCGGCTGGATCAGCGTCTCAACCGTGCCCTCTGGCAATTTGGCAAAAGCGGCGTCGGTTGGCGCGAAAACGGTGAAGGGGCCCGGGCTGGCGAGCGTGGCGGCCAGATCGGCGGCGACAACGGCAGTGACCAGAGTGTTGTGAACGCCGGTGCTTTGCGCGGTTTCCACGATATTGGGGGCTTGTTTGGCCATATCGCCGCCATGGTCATGCGCGACCAGCGGAGCATTGGCAGCGCCAAGGACGCCAACACTGGCGGCGGCCGCAAACAAAGCGGTGCGGAGGGTTTTGGCTTTACGCGTGGTAGTCATATTTTTGTTCTCCATGTCCAAAAGCTCTCCCGGCCAGACATGGAGATCTACGCAAAGGGCAAAATAAAGGATGCGCGCGCAGCTCACTTTTCGTGCCGATTTGGATGATTTTTAGGCGGTTTCGCCTGAAATATGCGGTGAAATGATCACGCAGAAGGGGCGGGGCAGGCATCTATGCGCCCCCCTCCGACGGCCCGCATCCGACCGCGCGCATCCGACCACGTCATGCAATTAAAGGTTGGAAATGGGCCGCCGCGCTGTTTATCCGGTGCCGTTTATCCCGCGCCCGCCACATGCAGCGCGCCAGATTTAACGCACCCCAATATCAAACGCCGCTTTGGGCGGATTACACTTCGGAAAGGGCGCCTTGGGCCACCACCGGTCCGGCATCCACGCCGTCGGGCTTGCCGCCAATCGGCTCGCGGGTGAGGACCATTTGCACCCCATCCCCCATATTGGCCGCCACATCACCGGCCAGATCGTGCACCAGCACGCCGCCCGGCTTGACCACGCCCAAAGATTGCAGCGCGCTGCCATCGGCGGGCACCAACCACAATTCGTGATCGTGCACCCCGTCCGCGGCGAGGCCAATCGCCCCGATCAGCAAACGCTCGCTCTCAGGCACATAGGTCACGTCGAGCCGCAATCCGGTGTCACCGATCGGAACCTGTCCGACCAATGGCGCAGGCGCGGCCGCTGCAATAACGGGTTCGTCGACCTGCACCGCATCCGAACCTGAACCAAAGATCATCACAGCGGCCAGAACAGCCGCCGCCGCCGATGTCACACCGGCGGTCCATTGCCAGCGCCGGATCCGCGCCGAGAGCGCGTCGGTGATGCTGATAATTTCGGCGCTGTCGCTGTTGGCCGGGGCCGCGTTGGCGGCATCTATCTGCGCTGCGATCCGGTCCCAGACCGCCGGGTCGGGTTCAGCCCCTTGCATATTGTCAGTCAGCGGGGCGAACCAATTGTCCCACCACACTTTGCGCCAGGCAAACCCATCATCATCGCCCATGCGCGCCTTGGCGGCGGCCAATTCGTCGCCTTCGAGCAGGCCAAGCGCATATTCCGCCGCGGCCAGCGCATTGCCGTTTTCTGGCCCGTTTTCTGGTGCACCGTTTTCTGGCGCACCGTCTTGCGGGCCCTTGCCGCCGGGTGTGTTGGTGTCAGAGGTGCTCATTCGCTCGCCTCCAGACAGGTGCGCAGGCGTTTGAGCCCGCGGCGGATCCAGCTTTTCATCGTGCCCAGCGGCACATCGGCGCGCTCAGCCAATTCGGCATAGGTAAAGCCGTCGAAAAACGCGCTGGAAATGTGGGTGCGGGTGCGTTCATCCAGCTTGCCCAGACATTCGTGAATTTGCGCGGTGCGTTCGGCATCGACCAATAATGCATCGGCCAAAGGCGCCTCATCAGGCAGCGGGGCGGCCTCTTCCACCGGGACCGCGCCGCCGCGCACCTTGCCCGTGCGCAGCCGGTCAATCGCGCGGTTGCGGGCAAAAGTAGCCAGCCACGAGATAGGGCTCGCCCGCGTGGGGTCGTACCGGTCGGCGCGTTGCCAAAGATTTATATAGACATCCTGCAAGGCGTCTTCCGCTTCTTTACGATCGCCCAAGATACGCAGGCATATCCCAAACAGTTTCACCCGGGTTGCGTCATAAATCTGTTCGAGCGCCTGCGCGTCGCCATCCGCCAGGCGCACCATCGCCGCGCGCAGATGTTCGCGCGCAATATCAGCAGATTGGGCAGGTTGGTCCGTCATCAACACCCGCACTCAATGCCAAGACCAGCGGATTTGTCAAATGACGCACATACCGGTCCGAGATTTGTTTTCGGCGTGTTTTTCACGATGTGCACGATGCCAGACCCTTTCTTCCCACCGCCAATGGCGATCCATCCGCGCAAGGTCAATGGGGCACGCCCGCTATGGCGCGCGCCGTGCCCTAGGGATAGATGCAATCGTCGAGGCCCTGGCCTTGGACAATGGTGATCTGGCGTTCGATTGCATCGCCATGCCGCGCCAGCCATCCGGTCGGATTGCGCACGGCGCGCGATTTGGGCAAAGGCAGCGCCACCGCCATCCGGCTTGCCTCATCGCGGGTCAGACGCGCCGCGCCATGGCCGAAATACCGCTCGGCCCCGGCCTGTGCGCCATAGGTGCCAATGCCGGTTTCCGCGACATTGAGATAAACTTCCATAATCCGGTGCTTGCCCCACACCGCTTCGATCCAGAAGGTGAACCACGCCTCCAGACCTTTGCGAAAATATCCGCCATTTTGCCACAGAAACACGTTTTTGGCGGTTTGCTGGCTGATAGTGGAGGCGCCGCGTATGCGCCCGCCATTGGCCCGCGCCAGCCGGTTTTGCTCAAATGCCTGCTCGATCGCCTCGGTGTCGAACCCGAAATGCTGACAGAATTTGGCATCTTCGGCCGCGATCACTGCGGCGATCAGATTGGGGTCGATATTGTCGAGGCTTTCCCAATCCTTGGTGAAGCCGTTTTGATCCATCACCATGGTCGCGGTGAGCGGGACCGGGATCCATTTGAACGCGATCACCAAAATGAGGCTGATCGCGACAAACCAAAGGATCACTTTGGCAAGCAAGACGGCGCAGAAACGGGCGATGCGGCGGGCCATAACGGGTGGTGATTTAGGCGCAGGGCGGGCGCGCTGCAATCTTTGAGCGGAAGATTTTGGACGCTCTGGCCGGGCGCGATCCAGAGCGGTGTCTAGTAGGCATTTATTGGGGTATTTATTAGGGTATCGCTTCTGCCCATGCGACCCGCCGCAAGGGGCCGGGGCGATGCGTTCCAAACGGCCAGCATGTCGCCAATGCAATGCGCGCGCGGTTCGGGTCGGCGGCGGTGTAGGAAAATTGGTCCCAGCGCACCGTTTCAAATCCGATCACCCGCAAGCGCATCGGGGCGCGCCCGATCGGTTCAAACACAATCTCATCACCCACGGCCAGATCGCGGATAAAGGCAAAATGGGTGTCGCGGTGGGCCGACAAAATCGTCACCGCATTGGCGCGGTCATCGCGGACTTGCGCCGGGCCAAACGCCATCGCTTCGCCTGATCCTGCGTCGAGCACGATCTCGCTCACCCCCAGCCGCGGCACGCGCAGCCGCGCGGCCGGCGCGGTGTCGGCCCAGCTCCACGGTTTGATCGGCCTGCCGCGGGCAAGGCTTTGATCAAAGGCGCGTTCGAGCAGGATTTGCGCCAGCTCGGCCTTAACCGGGATATAGAGCGCCTTGGCCGTCAAAGCCGCGCCGCATAAGAGCAGCGCCGCAATGATCATCAGCGGGGC
>JABSPI010000303.1 GCA_013214365.1 Erythrobacter sp. | reverse complement strand
TCGTGGCGAAAACCCATAATGCTGTCATGGTCGCCGCCCGGCGTTTGGGCGTGGGCATTGGCGATCAGGCAATCGGGCAGGTCCACCACTTCCAAACTGTGATAGCGCGTCGCGGCGTATGGCGAGGGCAGGCCGGCAAACACACCCGATCCATCATGCGTAACCGGCGATGTCTTGCCATGCATCAAACCGCCGCGCGTGACCGTCCCGCCAAAATGTTGGCCAATCGATTGATGGCCAAGGCACACGCCGAGCAATGGCGCGCCTGCATCCGCGCAGGCCGCGACCAGATCGAGGCTGATCCCGGCTTCATTAGGGGTGCAGGGCCCCGGCGAGATCAAAAAGCCGCTCGCCCCGCTGGCCAAGGCGTCGTTTGCGGACAACGCATCATTGCGCTCCACCCGCACATCGGCACCCATTTCCATCAGATAATGGACAAGGTTGAAGGTGAAGCTGTCATAATTGTCGATGACGAGGATTTGGCTCATGATGTTGGCCGATCTGCGGCAAATTCATCGGTCGCCCGAACCAGGCCATCGATAATCCCAGGCTCGCTCGCCGAATGGCCTGCGTCCTGCACGATCCTCAAATCGGCCTCAGGGAAGGCCTTTTTCAAATCCCACGCCGAACGCGGCGTGGTGCAGATATCGTGGCGGCCTTGAACGATAATCGTCGGGATGTGCCGGATCTTGTAAACATCGCGCAGCAATTGCGCCTCTTCGAGGTAGAAATCGTCGAGGAAAAAGCGCGCGCAAATCCGCGCAAACGGCACCGCCTTGGCAGGGTCGGCAAAGTCATCAAGCAGGCCCTCATCCGGCAGCAATGTCGCAACATTGCCCTCCCACAGCGACCATTCTTTCGCCGCGGGCAAGCGCACCGTATCATCATCGCTGGTCAAACGATCATAATAGGCTTTGACCAGATCGCCGCGCTCTTCGGCAGGAATATGGCCCGAGAATGCATCCCATTGTTCGGCCATGATCTCGCTCGCCCCATAGGTATAGAGCCAGCCTTTTTCCGCCTGCCGCGCTAGAAACACACCGCGCAGAATAATCTCGCTGGTGCGGTCAGGATGCGCCTGCGAATAGGCAAGCGCGAGGGTCGCGCCCCAGCTGCCGCCGAAAACCTGCCATTTGTCGTGCCCGCACATCTCGCGCAGCCGTTCGATATCGGCAACAACCCGCCAAGTGTCGTTGTTCTCGATCTCGGCAAAGGGGAGAGATTGACCACAACCGCGCTGATCAAACAGCAGCACGTCATATTTCGCGGGGTCCCATTGGCGCCGATGCGATGGGGCCATTCCGCCGCCCGGTCCACCATGCAGAAACACCGCCGGTTTGCCGCCCGGCGTGCCCACCCGCTCGTAATAAAGCTGATGGCCCTCGCCAACATCGAGCATGCCGGTCTCATACGGCTCAATCTCGGGGTAAAGCGTGCGGGTATAATCCAGCATATTGCTATTGCTCATTCACTCTCTCCACCACGAGTAAGGGGCCCACGCGCCCTGCATCCATGCGCCCGGTTGCCGGATCCCACAAGGATGAGACATTGCCATCAAGATATAGGGCATTGGGAGTGCCCAGCTCGTCTTTGAAGAAGCGAGCGAACTGGCCGAAACTGATCGGTGATTGGGAAATCACGAAATGGGCCCGGCCATCGGCGTCGATACCGACCCCGTTGCGGATCGCGCGCGAGGGGCCGTTATCCTGAAATTCGGGGTGCAATTCGCCATTGATGACCAACATCGGGCCCGATTGTGTGCCAAATTGCGGCCGGGTGCCGATCGTGCGCAGGAACGTGCCGGTATCAAGAATTTGCCACGCACCGCCCGTGCCGAAAAACACGCCATTGGGCTTGAGGTAGAAATTCCCATCCCCATCGCCGCGCGCCAATTCGCTCAACCGCTCCGACTCTTGCACAAAATAGCCCAGCGGGCGCAAATCGTCGCCATACATTCCGGCATTCATGGCAAAGGCGATGGCGGATGCATCGCGCCCGGCGGCCCACCCTTTGAGCGTGCCAAAATCATCGCCCGATACCGGCGCCAAAGCGGTGGTGATCCGGTGCGCGGCGGGATCGGCAATACAATGGGTCAGCGCAATATCTTCAAACGTGGCGGGCGCGCATGCCGAGGCGATTTGCGCCGCCGGGTCATCGATCGCATCTGCCGATGCGGCCCCATCCTGTGCGTTTTGGGGAAGGGGCACGATATCGATCGGGTCATCGCTCGGCACCGGATCGCCCAATTCGGTGCGAATGACCGGTTCGCCCGCCGGACGCTGCTCGCACGCTGTAACAATCAGGGCAGCGCCCAGAGCCAGCGCCATTTTCACCCGCGCAGCCATCATTGCCCAAACCCCGGTTCGCTGGCGAGGCGGACGGCTTCGCGCGCCGCGGCCTCCAGCGCGCTTGCCTTGGCGCGGCATTCGGCCAATTCGTAATCCGGGTCGCTATCGGCGACGATCCCCGCGCCGGCCTGCACATGCATTGTCTGATCCTTTACCACGGCGGTGCGCAATACGATGCACGAATCAACCGATCCATCGGGCGCAAAATATCCCACACCCCCGGCATAGGCCCCGCGCGTTTCGGGTTCGAGCGAGGCGATGATTTCGCACGCGCGAATTTTTGGCGCGCCCGACACGGTCCCTGCTGGAAACCCAGCGAAAAGCGCGTCGAGCGCATCTTTATCGTCCGCCAATTCGCCGACCACATTGCTCACAATATGCATCACATGGCTGTAGCGTTCGATGGTGAAGCTGTCGGTGACCTCGACGCTGCCTTTTGCAGCCACGCGGCCGACATCATTGCGGCCCAGATCGAGCAGCATCAAATGCTCCGCCAATTCTTTGGGATCAGCCAGAAGCGATGCTTGATTGGCGTCGTCCTGTTCGCGCGAGGCGCCGCGTGGGCGCGTGCCGGCAATGGGCCGGATTGTGACCTCGGGCTTGCCTTCATCATTGTCGCGCACCCGGACCAGAATTTCCGGGCTGGACCCGACAATGGCAAAGCCAGGCAGATCGAGAAAATACAAAAACGGCGATGGGTTCACCCGCCGCAAGCTGCGGTAAAGTTCGAGCGGGGGCAGGGCGAAGGGGCAGGTGAAACGCTGGGCCAGAACAACCTGAAAGATGTCGCCTGAAAGGATGTAATCCTTGGCCCGCGCAACCAATGCCTTGTAATCTTCGCTCGCCATAACCGGTTGCAGCAGGGGTTCCGATGTGCCGGGCGCAGCGCGCGGTTCGGGCGGGCGCGGTTGGACCAGAGCGCGCAAGGTTTCATCGATCCGTTCGCCCGCAACGGCAATCGCCAGATCAGGCTCGTCCGCCTCCCAGATAGGGGCGACACAAAACAGCGCATCGGACAAACCATCAAACACCAGAATGATCGTGGGGCGCACAAAAATCAGATCGGGCAGGTCCAGTTCGCTCGGCGCGGCGCGTGGAAGGGTTTCGACCAAACCGATCGTTTCATAACCGAAATAACCGACCAGACAGGCCAGCGCAGGCGGGAGCGGATTGTCCACATCATCGGGCAAATCAACCCGGCACGTATCGGCCAAGGCGCGCAATTCATCGAGCGCATTGGTGCCATCCTTGTGGTCGCATGGTTCAAATGCGCTGCGATCGGTTTGCCATGCACGGTTGATCTGCGCGGCGCCGTGGCTGGCGCGGAACACCAAATCAGGGTCAAGGCCGAGCAGGCTGTAGCGCCCGCGCACTTCGCCCCCTTCCACTGATTCGAGCAGAAAATCCCCGCGCCCCGGTTCAATCAATCGCCGCGCCGCGCCCACCGGCGTGTCGCTGTCGGCAACCACTTTGCGCCACACCAAAGCAGGCTTGCCCGAAGACAAAGCGCGCTTT
>JABSPI010000302.1 GCA_013214365.1 Erythrobacter sp. | reverse complement strand
CCAATTCGTGTTCGACGAACAGGGCATTATCACCCATGTCCTCGAACGCGGCGAAGACCGGCCTGAAGGCATTGATTTTGCCATGGACGGCGAGGGGCAAGTGGTCTTGCCCGGGATGATCGATGCCAATGTCGAATTGATGGATCTGGGCTTTGCCGAATTGACCCTCGACCTGTCGCAAGCGAGCAATTTTGATGCCGCACTGGGCCGGATCGCCGCCTTTGCCGAGGCCAATCAGGGACGCCCGTGGATCATCGGGCGTGGCTGGGATGAGGCGCGCTGGCAAATGGGCCGGTTCCCCACCGCAGCCGACCTTGATGCCATCATTCCCGACCGCCCGATCTGGCTCGAACGGGCGGATGGTTCGGCCGGCTGGGGCAACAGTCTGGCGCTCGAATTGGCGGGCATTGATGCCGAGATCGCCGATCCGGCCGGCGGGCGGATTGTGCGCGATGATACAGGCAAGCCCAGCGGCGTTTTCATCGGCACAGCGGCCACCCTGGTCGCACAAAACGTGCCCCCGCCCCGCCCCGAAGACCGCGACACCGCCTTTGCTCTGGCGCAGCAGAAATTGCTCGCCAACGGGGTGACCGCGATTGCCGATATGGGGACCCAATTGGTCGATTGGATGACCTATCGCCGGGCGGCTGATCTGGGCAATTTGCGGCTGCGGATTATGGCCTATGCCGATGCGCCGGAGGTGATGGAATTGATCGGCGGCTCGGGCCCCACACCGTGGCTGTATGATGACCGGCTGCGGCTCAATGGCGTGATGCTCGATTTTGACGGGTCACTGGGCGCGCGCAGTGCCGCGTTGAAAGCGCCCTATGCCGATGCCCCCGAAAACCGCGGCATAGCGCAGATGACCGCCGCGCAATTGCGCAACCGGATGAGCCGCGCCGCGCTCGACAATTTCCAGACCGCGGTCCATGCGGTCGGCGACCGCGCCAATGAAGAAGTCCTGCTCGCGATTGAGGAATTGGCGCTGACCTATACCGGCGATCGGCGCTGGCGGATCGAACGGGCCGAAATCGTCACCGCGCAGGATTTGACCCGGTTTGGCGACCACGGCGTGATCACCTCAATGCAGCCGGTGCAGATCGGCAGCCATGCGCTCACCGCTCCGATGCGCGTGGGCGAGGAGCGCTTGCAAGGCGCCTATGCCTGGCGCAGCATCCTTGAGGCGGGCGGCACGCTTGCCTTGGGATCGGGCGCGCCGGGCGGAGCCGCCAATCCGTTTGCCGGCATCGCCGCCGCGATCAGCCGCACCGATATGGATGGCGAGCCATTTGGTGGGTGGCGCGCACAAGAAAGCGTCACCCGCGAACAGGCGCTGGCTGGTTTCACCTCGGCGGCCGCTTATGCCGGATTTGCCGATGGCCGATTCGGTCGATTGGTGGTCGGCGAACGCGCTGACTTCCTGTTTGTCGACCGCGATCCACTGCTCGCTGCCCCCGCCGAAATACGTGAAACCCGCGTGCAAGAGGTGTGGATTGCGGGACAACGCGTATTTGCGCGCGACGGGCGTTAAAAGGGTCACGCAAAGGACTAGGTAATAATACCTAAGGCCATGATACGTAGATACATTTTTATGTTTTTCTTACCGATGTCGATGATTGCGGTGGCAACAGAAACCGCGCATCCCGGCTCTGGCCAATGGTCCTTCCCGGTGCCGGGTCGCAGTTTCTGACCGATTGCGTGTGGTTGCGATGCGGGTCGGTTGTGAGACGGTTTGCAACGGACATGGCCGCGCAAAATCGCAGTGATGGTTTCAACAAAGTTCGGGGAAACGCCAATGCAAGGCTAATCCACCCATCGCGGTGCGTTTGGTTAAGCATCTATTGAAGGAGACCAAGTGATGAAGTTGCGCACTATCGCCCTGGTGAGTGCCGCGCTGTCGCTGGTTGCGACACCGGTGGTTGCACAGGTCGCATTTGAACGCTCAAATGCACCGATTGAGGGTGAAAACTCGGTCGAAGGCGGCAGCACGCTGCTGTTCGCGCTGATCGGCGCGGCCGCAGTGGTTGGCGGCATTATCGTGCTGTCCGACGACGACGACGATCCCACCAGCCCATAATAACCGGCTGGTACTATCCTGGTTTTGGGAGGGGAGGGCCTCGCTTCGGCGGGGCCCTTTTTCGTGTGTGCGGCGCGCCGATTTTATGCTGGTTCTATGCCGGTTTTACGCCGGCCTTGCGGCTTTATTGCGCGGGCACGCCGTCATCGCTTTGGCCATCATTTTTGTCCGCGATCTGATCCATGCCGGCGCTTTCAGGCTCGCTTGCGCCCTTGCTCGCCGATGCCTCGGGCGATGTAGATCCCGCCGCTTGTGCTGCCTCTTGCGCCTCTTGCTCGGCTGCGGCCTTGGCGCGCTTCATTGTGCGTTCCTGCAACCGCATCAGCAAAAGCGAACCTTCAAACAACAGCAATAGCGGCACCGCCAAAATCACCTGCGTGCCCGGATCAGGCGGGGTCACCAAAGCGGCCAGCGCCACAATCCCGACAATCACATAACGCCGCGCCGCCACCAATTGGGCGCGCGTGACAATGCCTGCGCGGTGCAGCAGCATCAGCAAAACCGGCAACAAAAAGGTCAGGCCAAAAGCGAGGATAAACTGCATCACCAAGCTGAGATATTCGCCCGCCGAGGGCAAAGCCTGGATCGCAAGCCCGCCCGCCTCGCCGCTAAAGCCGAGGAAAAACAGAAATGCGAGCGGCATCACCACATAATAGGCCAGCGCCGCCCCGCCCAAAAACAGGACCGGCGTCGCAATCAGAAACGGCAGAAAGGCCCGCTTTTCCTGCGCATACAGGCCCGGCGCCACAAATGCCCACAATTGGTTGGCAATAAACGGGAAACTGATCATGAAACCGGCAAACAGCCCGATTTTCAGCTCAACAAAGAAAATCTCCGGCAATTTGGTGAAGATCAGCTGCCCCTCGCCTTCGGGAAAGGCGTCTTTGAGCGGCTGGACCAGAAAGCCCAAAATCGGATCGGCAAAGTAGAAACACACGCCGAACCCGACCATCAATGCAAACACCGCGCGCACCAGCCGCGTGCGCAGCTCGATCAAATGGTCGAGCAAGGGGGCGCGGCTTTCGTCGATATCCTTGATTTCAAATGCCATAGCCGGACCCCTTACTCACCTGCCGGATCGGTTGGAGATGCGGGTTTGGGGCTGGATGTGGGCGCGGGTGTCGGCGCCGGTACAGGCATGCTTGCGGCGACCGGCTTGGCAGGTTGCGCAGCGGTGTTCGCCCCGCCTGCACTGCTGGTGCTGCTGGTGCCGTCTGGGTCGACGGGATCGCTTGCAGGAGGCGGGCCGGTCATCACCGGCGCACCTGCCGCGGCTTCAGCAGAAGCGGCCGAGCGTTTCATGATCTCCTCGTTCTGCGCCTTCCACTTCTTTTCCATGTCTTCCAATTCGGCCTCGCGCACCATGGCATCGATACCGGTGCGAAAATGCGAGGAGACCTTGCGCACTTTGCCGATCCAGCGCCCAGCCGATCGCATCGCGCCGGGCATGTCTTTGGGCCCGATCACAAGGACGGCGACGATGATGATCACCAAAAGTTCAGCGGCGCCAATATCGAACATGATTTCCCTTTAAAGCGCCCGGTGGCGCAGTGATTAACCGATCACACGCCCATTGCCCGGGAGCAGAGGCCAAAGCCCCTCACCCCTTGTGCGATCAATTCGCCGGGTCGCTCTTTTCCGTCGACTTGGCCTCAGAGGTGGGGACGTCTGCTGCGGGCGACTCAATCTGACCTTTCGGCGATGAACTGGCGCTGTCGTCCTCGCTCATCCCCTTTTTGAAGCTCGAAATGCCCTTGCCAAAATCGCCCATCATTTCCGAAATCCG
>JABSPI010000031.1 GCA_013214365.1 Erythrobacter sp. | reverse complement strand
GTTTCCATGAAGCTGGAATGTTCAGCCAATTGCCCGATCGGATAACCGCGGTGCAGCAGGATGCCCTCTTGACCATCGATATAGGTCAGCGCGCTTTCACAGCTCGCGGTTGATTTGTAACCCGGGTCAAAGGTGAATGCACCGGTTTGACCGTACATTTTGCGAATATCGACCACATCTGGGCCGGTGCTGCCTTGGAGCACGGGGAACTCATAGGTTTCGCCGCCCAGTTCCAGTTTTGCTTGCTTGTCCGCCAAGGTCTGTCTCCTGCCTTATAATCTATTTACGAGCTGTTCGTTTGACACGCCCGATCTGTTACCGTGTCCCGGATCTCTACGCAGATTGCGCATCAATCCGAGCCAGAGATTCTTCCCGTCCCAAAAGAACCAGAACATCGAAAATTCCAGGCGACGTTGTCGTCCCGGTCAGAGCAGCACGCATCGGCTGCGCCAGCTTGCCAAAACCCAGTTCGAGCTCCTCGGCGAGCGATTTGGTAGTGGCTTCGAGAGCTTCACTTGTCCAGTCATTTTCCTTCGCAAGTGCAGCAGAAACCGCAGAAAGTCGCACACGGCCGTCATCATCCAGCAATTTGGCGGCCTTTTCGGTCATTTCCAGCGGGCGCTTGGCAAAAAGGAAGCCTGCGCCCTCGGCCAATTCGTTGAGATTTTTGGCCCGGGTTTTGAGCACCGGCATAGCGCGTTCGAGCAAATCTGTGTCAACATCGCCCTCGATCCGCTGCGCAACCAAGGGTGTCAGCAGCGCATCGTCGGTTTCCCGAATGTAATGGCCATTGAGGTTTTCGAGCTTTTTCAGGTCAAACCGCGAGGGGCTTTTGCCGACACCCGACAAATCGAACAATTCAATCGCCTCGGCGCGGGTGATCTCTTCGCGGTCGCCATAGCCCCAGCCAAGCCGAAGCAAATAGTTAAACAGGGCATCGGACATGATCCCCATATCATCGCGATATTCATCCACCGCCTGCGCACCGTGCCGCTTGGACAGCTTGGCACCGTCCGCGCCGTGGATCAGCGGAATATGGGCATAGACCGGATCGGGCCACCCCCCCTCGATCGCATCCATTGCGCGGTAAATCGGCAATTGNCGAAAGGCGTTGTTCAAATGGTCATCGCCGCGGATGACATGGGTCACACCCATATCATGGTCATCGACCACCACTGCCAGCATATAGGTCGGCGTGCCATCGGCGCGCAGGATGATGTAATCGTCCAGCTCGGCGTTTTTGACCGAAACCGAGCCTTGCACTTCGTCGACAATGGTCGTCTCGCCATCAATAGGCGTCTTTAGCCGAACGGCGTAAGGCGCATCAGCCGGAGCCTCGGAAGGATCGCGGTCACGCCAGCGCCCATCATAACGCATGGGCTGCTTGTTTGCGCGCTGCTCGGCACGCATCTCTTCGAGCTCTTCGGGGGTCGCAAAACATTTATACGCATAGCCTGCATCGAGCAATTTGTGAGCGATCTCGGCGTGGCGTTCGGCGCGCTTTGACTGGAATGTGGGCGCCTCGTCATAATCGAGGCCCAGCCAGTCGAGCCCGTCAAGAATGGCGTCAATCGCCTCTTGGGTGGAGCGTTTTTTGTCGGTGTCTTCGATGCGCAGCAATGCTTTGCCACCATGGTGGCGGGCATAAAGCCAGTTGAACAAAGCCGTGCGCGCGCCGCCAATATGCAAAAAGCCGGTGGGCGAGGGGGCAAATCGGGTGACGACATCCTGTTTCGCTGGGCTTGCCATAGACGCATAATTCCTATTCACTCGGACGCATGGAACCGGGCCAACCCAAGAATGAAGGGGCCGATGGCTAATACGCCGATTATTCCGATTGCGGGGGATGACGAAACCCAAATTGGTGCAAATGGTGCTGCACCGGTTGGACAACCCAAATCCGCCCGCCGCCTGTGGCAAAGGGGCGCGGGATTGTCCAGCCCTGCAAGGGCGCTGGGCGATCGGGCGGAAGCTTTTCTGGCTGAGGCAGGGTTTGACCGGGCTCCATGGCTGGCGGTTTTGTTCGCTGCGGGGATCGCTGCTTGGTTTGCCTTGCCGGCCCCGATCCAATGGGGCGCGATGATTGGCGTTTGTCTGTCGCTTGCAGGGCTGAGCTTTGTATGGTGGCGCAAACGTGCGGACCGGGAACGTTTGCGCCAGGCGGTGATCGCATGCTGCTTGGTCTTTGCCGCAGGCATGTCGGTCGTGTGGCTCAGATCAGAGATGGTTGGCACCCCCGCAATCGAGCGCCCGATGATCGAGCGGGTGCAAGGTTATGTTCTGGACAGGGAAGACCAACCCGCAAAAGACCGGGTCCGGTTGACCATGGCGGTGCGCGATGGACAAACCGGGGAAAGCCGCAAGATCAGGGTAAATGTCCCGCTCAAAACTGCGAACCGCGCGGTGGAAGATTGGTCCGATGAAGCATTGGGCGAGGGGGCGGTTGTGCGTTTGCGCGTGCGATTGATGCCGCCGGCCAGCCCGATGTTGCCCGGCGCCTATGATTTCGCCCGTGCGGCCTGGTTTCAGGGGCTGGCCGGCACAGGCAGCATTCTGGGGGAGCTGGATATTGTCGAACCCGCTCCGCGGGCCAGCGGCCTGCCCGCGATACAGCGCGCGCTTTCGGCCCATGTGCGCAGCCGGGTCGATGGATCGGCGGGCACTATCGCCGCCGCCTTTGCCAGTGGGGATCGCGGCGCCATCACACAGGCCGACGATGACGCGATGCGCGATGCCGGTCTCACCCATTTGCTCTCGATCAGCGGCCTTCATGTGAGCGCAGTGATTGCGGCCGCCTATCTCGTCACGCTCAAAATATTGGCCTTGTTCCCGGCGCTCGCATTGCGGGTCCGATTGCCGGTTCTGGCCGCGGCCGCCGGGGCCTTGGCGGGCATTGGCTACACGTTGTTAACGGGGGCCGAGGTGCCCACCGTGCGCAGCTGCGCGGCCGCAATGTTGGTCCTCATTGCGCTTGCCCTTGGCCGCGATGCCTTATCCTTGCGCATGGTGGCCGCCGCAGCAATGTTCGTCATGTTGATGTGGCCCGAAAGCGCCATCGGTCCCAGTTTCCAGATGAGCTTCGCGGCAGTGATCGCCATCGTGGCCTTGCACTCCAGCGGTCCGGTCCGGGCCTTTCTTGCGCCGCGAGAAGAAAGCTGGACCAAGAGCACGTCGCGCAAAGTGTTCATGTTGTTTTTCACCGGGCTGGTGATCGAATTTGCCCTGATGCCGATCGTCCTGTTCCACTTTCACAGGGCCGGATTTTACGGCGCATTTGCCAATGTGTTTGCCATCCCTCTGGTGACCTTTATCGCTATGCCGGCGATTGCGCTCGCTCTGATTTTTGATCTGGTGGGGCTTGGCGCGCCGTTTTGGTGGGCAGCGCAGGCCTCGCTCGACCTGCTATTGGCGATCGCTCATTTCACCTCTTCACAACCCGGTGCAGTCAAGCTGATGCCGCAGATGAGCTGGCTGGCTGTGAGCTTGTTTGCGATTGGGGGGTTATGGATGGCGTTATGGACCGGGCGCGCCCGATTATGGGGCTTGGCGCCTTGGGTGATTGCGACCGGATTGTTGCTCACCACTCCGATCCCGGATGTTCTGATCGGCCGCGAGGGGCGGCATGTGGGGATAACGGTGAAGGATGCAGATGGCAGCCGCACGCTCCTGTCCTTGCGCAATAGCCGGTCTTCCTATTCGCGGGAAAACTTGCTCGAACTGGCGAGCGTGACGAGCGAACCGATCCCCTTGGCGCAGTGGGATGGGGCGCGGTGCTCGCGCGAATTTTGCACGATTACCATCAATCGCGGCGGGCGTGATTGGTCATTGCTCATGGCGCGCAACCGCGAATTGGTCAGCGAACGTGCATTGGCGGCGGCATGTGAACGCGCCGACATTGTGGTTGCGGACCGGTTCCTGCCGCGATCATGCAAGCCCAAATGGCTCAAAGCGGACCGCTCGACCCTGATCGAAACCGGTGGACTTGCGATCGATCTTACCAATGAAGAGATCACCAGTGTCGCCCAATCACAAGGGGAGCATGGGTGGTGGCGGGGGCGCAGCGCCGATTAGAGCGCGTCGAACGCATAAAAAAGGCGGCGGACCAAAGCCCGCCGCCTCAATTCGCTTCAATCGCGCAATCCAAAATCAGTGATAGCGGCGCAACAGCCCGGCAAGCTTGCCCTGAACCTCGACTTCGCCCGCACCATAAACTTGCGGGTCATGGGTGGCATTGGCTGGATCGAGCCGGACCAGTGCGCCATCCTTGTGGAGATATTTAAGCGTCGCTTCCTCTCCGCGGACCAATGCAACGACGATTTCGCCATCGCGCGCGGTGTTGGTGCGCCGAACCAGAGCGAAATCACCATCAAAAATGCCGGCCTCGATCATGGAATCGCCCGAAACTTCGAGCGCGTAATGTTCGCCAGGGCCGAGCAATGCCGCAGGCACAGGCAGTGAGCTTTGCCCTTCCAGCGCCTCAATCGGGGCGCCGGCGGCAATCCGGCCATGCAGCGGAATTTCAATCACATCATTGGCCGCCTCCGGCACTTGCGGTGCAGTAGACGCAACTGTGGAGGCAACCGGATCATTCGCCGGGGCAACCGCCCGCGGCGGCGGGGTGGCATCCTCTGGTATCTTGATCACTTCGAGCGCGCGCGCCCGGTTGGGCAAGCGGCGGATAAAGCCGCGTTCTTCCAATGCAGAAATCAACCGGTGGACGCCCGACTTGCTCTTAAGATCGAGGGCGGCTTTCATTTCCTCGAAGCTGGGCGAGATGCCGGTTTCTTCAAGACGCTCCTGAATGAAGCGGATCAATTCATGTTGTTTTGCCGTCAGCATGGGCAAACTCCGTAATGGCGCACTTGTTAACGCAGACCATGTGAACGGCCCGCACGTGCCAATCGCAACGCATCCCCAGAGGCACCGTTATTCCGGCCAATCGCGGCCGCAAGACGGGTGCAGATCAGGACACTCACCGTGCACCGAAATGGTGAACGAATACGGAACAAGTAGGCAACTAATTTTCCCAAGTCAAGCGCGGGAAATCCGCAAGCGCGCGGTTATTCAACCATTTGGGAGGGGATAGACCTGAACCTGGTCTCCAATCGCGGCGCAGGGCGAATGGGGCGCACGATCAATCAGGCAATTGGCCTGTGCCAAGGACAAAAGCGCGCTTGAATCCTGCGAGGGGGCGAGGCGCACTTTCCCATCCTTGGCCACCCCGCGCAAAAACGCACGGCGATGGCTGGTGGCGGGCAATTCTTGTGTCAATTCCGCCGGAATCGGGCGCGCCACGGGATCGCGCAAGCCAAGCGCTGCGCGGATGAGCGGCATGGCAAACAAAAAACATGTAACGAAGCTCGACACCGGATTGCCGGGCAGGCCCAGCACAACCTGCTTGCCGCGCTGCGCGACCATTAACGGTTTGCCCGGCCGGATCGCCGCCTTCCAAAAGGCAATTTGTGCGCCCCATTGCTCCAACGCCGGTCGCACCAGATCGTGGTCGCCCACCGATGCCCCGCCAGATGTGATGAGGATGTCGCAATTCTCCGCCCGCTCCAAAGCCTTTGCCAATTGCGCCGGGTCATCCGCCACGGGGCCAAGCCGCTCTGCATCGCCGATCAAGGGGGCAATCATCGCCGCGATCATCGCTCCATTGCTTGCCGGAATTTGATCAGGGCCGCAGTTTTCGGGGTTAGCGGCCAATTCATCGCCGCTATCGAGAATGGCAATACGCGGCTTGCGCGTTACACCAATTTGCGCGTGGCCCGCCGCCATCGCAAGTGCGATTTGCGCCGCACCCAGATGTGTGCCGCGGTCAAGCAGCACGTCGCCCACGTTAAAATCAAAACCGGCCAATCGCACATGGCGATGCCGCTCGGGAAGGGGGTGCGGGGTGGAGATCTGGTCCCCATCACGCTCGGCGTTTTCCTGGATCAAAACGCGGTCGCTGCCCTCTGGCATATGCGCGCCGGTTGAAATTCGCGTGGCCTCACCGCGTGACAAATTACCGGAAAAGGGGGCACCAGCCCGGCTTTCGCCGACCAATTGCCACGGGCCATCCTCGCCCCCGATGGCATAGCCGTCCATCGCCGACAGATCAGCGGGCGGTTGGGTGCGGCGCGCCTGCACGTCCTCGGCCAAAACCCGGCCAAGGGCACGCTCCACCGCAACTTTTTCAGCAGGCATTTCCGGCGCGAGGGCAAGCAATTGCGCCTGCGCCTGGTCAAGCGGCAGCAAGCCGCCCATTAGCCGCGCGCACTTTCATCTGCGGCGTGCTCGGGCGCCGTCCACGTGCCCGATTTGCCGCCGCGCTTCTCGATCAGGCGGACCTCGCCGATCACCATCGCTTTATCGATGGCCTTGGCCATGTCGTAGATCGTCAACAGGGCGGTGGAAACCGCGACCATAGCTTCCATCTCCACCCCGGTCTTGCCCGTCAAAGACGCCGTTGCAATGGCGCGTATGGCGCCGGCCTCGAAGCTGAATTCGACACTGACCGCCTCTAGCCCCAGCGGGTGGCACAGCGGAATGAGGTCGCCGGTGCGTTTGGCCGCCATTATCCCGGCAATGCGCGCCGTGCCCAGAACATCGCCTTTGGGGGCATCGCCTGCGCGGATCGCGCTAAGGGCTGTCTCGCTCATGGAAATCCGCCCGCTGGCGATTGCGACACGCTCGGTTTGTGCTTTGCCGCCGACATCAACCATACGGGCCGCGCCATCTTCGGAGATGTGGGTGAGCTTGCTCATAGGCTGCCTTGTAGCAAGTGTTTGGTTGCCATGGCCACATCGCTTTGCCGCATCAGGCTTTCGCCCACCAGAAACGTATTGACCCCGCTAGCTGACAGACGTTGCAAATCGGCATGGGTGTTGATCCCGCTTTCGCCCACGACATGGGCGTCTTGCGGCATCAATTTGGCCAAACGCTCGGTCGTCTCAAGCGAGGTTGTGAAGGTCTTGAGGTCGCGATTATTGACCCCGATGAGCCGCGATTTGAGAGTGCCCAGCGCACGCTCCAGCTCGGCCTCATCATGGACCTCGACCAAAACATCCATGCCCAGCTGGGTTGCGGCGGCTTCTATTTCGGCCATTGCCCCGTCATCGAGGGCGGCAACAATGATCAAAATGGCATCAGCGCCAAAGCTGCGCGCCTCAAGGCATTGCCATGGATCGACCATGAAATCCTTGCGCAGCGAGGGCAGGGTGCAAGCCGCGCGGGCGGCGATGAGATAATCCTCGTGCCCTTGGAAATAGGGCGCATCGGTCAAAACCGAGAGGCAAGCGGCGCCGCCCGCCTCGTAATCGGCGGCGTGGCGGGCAGGGTGGAAATCGGCACGGATCAGGCCTTTTGACGGGCTCGCCTTTTTCACCTCGGCGATCAGAGCAAAGCCGGTTTCCACGCGGCGACGCAAAGCCGCCTCGAACCCGCGCGGTGCGCTTTGCTGCGATGCGATTTGATCGAGGTCGCTGGTGCTGGTTGCGGCTTTGCGGGTGTCCACTTCGATACGCTTGGCAGCGCAGATTTCGTCTAGCTTGTTCATCGCATCACACCGTCAATTCAATCCATTTGGCGAGCAGGTTTTTGGCCGCCAAACTGTCAATCGCCTCCGCCGCAAGCGCGGCGCCGTCGTTCCAATTGGAACACCGCCCGGCAACCATCAAAGTGGCCGCGGCATTGAAAATGACGGCATCGCGATACGCGCCGCTTTCGCCTTCAAGCAAACGCGTGAGCGCGGCCGCATTATAGGCCGCATCGCCGCCGCGAATGGCTTCAAGCGGGGCATTGGCAAGGCCGGCGACACCCGCATCCACACGGGTCATGCGATAATCGCCTGTATCAACCATGGCGAGGTCATTGCCCCCTGCAAGGCTCAATTCATCCAGGCCTTCATCACCCGATACGATAAAACTGGGCGAACGATCGAGCTTGGCTTTGGCCTCGGCATAGGTGGGGACGAATTTGGGATGCGCGATGCCGATCAATTGGCGCGTCACCCCCGCCGGGTTGGACAGCGGCCCCAGCAGGTTGAAGATTGTGCGGCTGCCGATCTTTACGCGAATAGGGGCAATCCGGCCCAAGGCGGGGTGATGCACCCGCGCAAACAGAAAACAGATCCCGATCTCATCGAGTGTCTTTTGCGCACACCGGACCGCTGCATCCATGTCGAGGCCCAACACTTCGAGCGTGTCGGCCGCGCCCGATTTGGACGAGGCGGCGCG
>JABSPI010000301.1 GCA_013214365.1 Erythrobacter sp. | reverse complement strand
CATGTATCCTGAACGCTGGGCCCGGTGGCATCATCGGCCAGGAAGGCAAGCACCGGAAAGCCTTCGCGCACCACAGCGGCCGGGCCATGCAGCACTTCGGCCGCGCTATAGGCCTCGGCATGGATGCGGCAGGTTTCCTTGAATTTGAGCGCGGCCTCCTGCGCCACGCCCAGCCCGGCGCCGCGGCCGATCACAAACATGCTCTTATGATCCAGCACCGCCGTTTGCGCCGCGCTCCAATCGAGCGTCCACGCCGCCTCCATGCATGCGGGCAATTGCGCCAGCGCCGCGCGCAGCGTGTCATCCCCGGTCCATTCCGCCACAATCCGGGCGGTCATGGCGAGCGAAGTGAGATAGGATTTGGTCGCCGCCACCGCGGTTTCGGGAAAAGCGCACAGATCCGCGACATGTTCAGCCGCCTCGGCCAAAGGGGAGGCGGTGTCATTGACCAGCGCAATCGACAAAGCCCCGCCCGAACGCGCGGTCGCCAAAGCCGACAACAGATCAGGGCTGCGGCCCGATTGCGAGACCGCAATACAAGCGGCCCGTTCCATCGAGCTGCGCGCTTCGTAAACCGAGCTGACCGAGGGGGCGTAGGAGGTGACCGGCACGCCGGTGGCGGTCTCGATCAGATATTTGGCATATGTTGCGGCATGATCCGAACTGCCCCGCGCAATCGTCGCGACAAAGGGCGGGTCGAGCTGGCGCAGCGCCGCGCCGATGGCCGCAAGAGCGTCTGCAGCGGTCTCAGCCTGCGCGGCGACACAAGCGGGGGCTTGTGCGGCTTCGGCGAACATCTGGGTGGAGGTGGGGTCGTGCATGTGCTGGGCCAGCCTGTCAGTTTCCAAGATTGAGTTCGGCGACGAAATCATAGGCATCGCCGCGATAATAGGAGCGGGTCCATTCGACCGCGGCGCCGGCAGCGCTGTAGCCGATGCGCTCGATCAGCAGGCCCGGGCTGCCCGGATCGATGTCGAGCAATTCGGCCTGGTTGTCGCTGAACAAGACCGCGCGCAGGCGCTGCAAGGCGCGCACCGGATTGTGTTTGCGCGCGCGCAACGCCTCATAGAGCGAATCCTCGACCTGTTCGTGCGAGACAAGGCATTGGCCCGCAATGCTCGAATATTCGAGCGCCATCGCCACATTGTCGGCATAGCGGATCCGGTGAAAGCGAAACACCGCCGAACCCGGGCTGAGCGAGAGGCTGAGCGATTCCTCGGGCGTCACCAGCCCGCTTTCGCGCACCAGCCAATTGCTGTGCACTTTGCGTCCGCGCGCGGCCATATCCTCGGTGAAGGAGGTCAGCGTTGCGAAATTTTTCTCCACCCGCCCGGCGACAAAAGTGCCCGAACCGCGCTTGCGGACCAACAATCCATCCTCGACCAGACCATCGATTGCCTTGCGCACGGTGACGCGCGAAATATCCAGCAATTCGGCGATATCACGCTCTGATGGGACCGGATCATCGGGCTCCCAATCTTGCGATTCGATCGATTCGCGCATGACGCGCTTGAGTCGCTGGTAAAGTGGTTTTCCCTCAGTGGTATTGAAATTGGCTTTGAGCCGATTCAGCACTTCCATCCCCTAAACCCCTATGAATTTGCGCTTCCCCGAGTGGCGGGTGTAGCAAAAATCCCGATTTTTATAATACCAATAGAACCGAATGTCACGTTCATTCCTAACTGGTTATATTTTGGTATTGCTTTTGGCAACATTCTTGTCATAAACAATACCAACTCCAGCCTAGCTTTCGCTGTGGGGGATTTTTTTCAGCGATACGAACAGAAGGGGTTCGCAGGGAGAAAATGATGAAGAAATCTATTGTTACCTTTGGTCTTGGTGTGTCGGCCATCGCGCTGTCCAGCACCGCCGCTTACGCACAAGACAGCCAAGACGCGCCAGCCGCTCAAGCTGATGAAGTTGTTGATGAAAATGCAATCATCGTCACCGGCATCCGCGGCTCGATCAACGATGCGATCAACACCAAGCGCAACGCCAATGCGATCGTGGATGCGATCTCGGCTGAAGACATCGGCAAGTTTCCCGATCGCAACGTCGCCGAATCGCTGCAACGCGTCCCGGGCGTGGTCACCAACCGTGAATTCGGTGAAGGCGAGCGTGTCTCGCTGCGTGGTCTGGCTCCGAACCAAACCCGCACGCTGATCAACGGCCACGCGGTTGCGACCGCCGACTGGTTCGTTCTCGACCAGCTGAGCGCGACGCGTAACTTCAACTATCTTGTGATGCCATCGGATGTGGTGGGCGAATTGCAAGTGTTCAAAAGCCCGACCGCTGACCTGGAAGAAGGCGGTATTGGCGGGACCGTCAATGTCCTCACCCGCAAGCCGTTCGATGTTGATCCCTTCGTCGCCGCGATCGCGGTCGAAGGCGCTTACACCGAGCGTTCGGACACCGTCACCCCGCAAGTTTCGGGCGTGCTGAGCTGGACCAATGAAGCCGAAACCTTCGGCATTCTGGCTGCTGGTGTGTATCAGCGCCGCGACATTCGCCGCGATGGTTTCGAAGTTCTGGGTTATGACACTGCGCTCGACCCCGAAGGTCTGGGCCGGCAGGTTCCGATCCTGATCGGTTCGGCTCTGTTCGAGCAGGAGCGTGAGCGCATCGGCGGTAATGTCGAAATGCAATTCCGCCCCAATGATCGTCTCGAACTGGGTCTGAGCGGTTTCTACAGCCGTTTCAACGGTGACAATGTCAACTCCAACTACCTCGCGTGGATTTCGCGCTCGGGCATTGCTTCGGGTTCGACCGTCAGCAATGTTCAAGTGATCGATGACACGATCGTTGCTGCTGACATCACTGGCATCGCTGATCAGGGCGCCTTTGGTCAGGTCTATGACATTTTCGTACGCGATGCGTTTTCGGAATCGGCTTTCATCGCCGGTGACCTGAAATACGAAGTGAGCGACACGCTCAACCTCCACGCCAAAGTGGGCTACACCAATGCCAGCGGCGACACCTCGAACCAGCCTTTCGTTGAATTCCTGGGTCGCGGCGATATCAGCTTCGACATCTCCGGCGATGCGCCGCGCGTGTCGTTCTCCGGTGTTGATCCGACCGTTGCCAATGATCTGGGCTTTGGGGCCAGCGATGGCTTTGCCTCGAACCATGAAATCACCAATGATGACGATGAATTCTTCGTCTATCTTGATGCTGAGAAAATGGTTGATGCAGGCCCGCTGTCTTCGGTCAAAGTTGGCTTGAAATACACCGATCACGGCCGTGACACCGATTTCCAGGCGACCACGTTTGGCGGTTTCTTCCTGCCCTTGATCGCGACCGGTTGTGACGGCGGTGTGTGTACCCCGGCATTCTTTGGCGCCGATCAGGTGGCTGATGATTTTGCCGAGAACATCGCGGTTGAAGGTTCGTTGGTGAATTATTTCCGCCCCGATCCCGACATCATCCGCGACACGCTGGGTGGTTTCCTCGCGAGCCAGGGCGATGGCATCCGTGAGCCGTTCTTCAACGAGATCTTCTCGGTCGATGAAGAAACCTTTGGCGGCTATGTCATGGGTAATTTCGAAGGCGAAGGCTGGCGCGGTAATGCCGGTTTGCGGGTGGTCCAGACCAACCAGGTCTCGCGCGGCTATCGCAACACTTTGCCGGGTGAAACGCCGACCGATTCCAGCGCCTATGGCAACTTCATCCTGGTCGAGGAAAAGCGGACCTACACCGACTTCCTGCCCTCGTTGAACTTTGCCTATGATGTGCGCGACGACATGATCGTGCGGATCGCTGCGGCACGCACGCTGACGCGTCCCGACTTTACTGACATTGCACCGCGGGTTTCGTTGAACCCGGGCGCTCTGACCGGTTCGGGCGGCAGCGCAGATGTTGAGCCGTTCCG
>JABSPI010000300.1 GCA_013214365.1 Erythrobacter sp. | reverse complement strand
GAATATAGGTGAATGTGTGAACGACAATTTCATCGGGTTCCCCTCCGCTTTCGGGCGTATTTTATATGCCCCGCCAAATGAGGCTAGCACCCGCGCTTGCCGGCGCAAAGCGCGAAAAATGCAAATTCGGGGTCGGTGCTCGTGTTCCCCTCCTGCCCGCCTGTACGCATGCGCGATTTGGGGGCGGCTTTGCGGCTGGCTGCAAGGCTAGCGCGCTGGCATTCAAAGAAAACTTTGCATTGGGCCGGGACGGAATGTATCCCTTGACCTCTTGGACAAGCTGGCAATTTTGCCCGGCTCATTGCTTAAGGGAGACGGCGATGAATTTTCGTAATATAGTGATTGGCGGTATCGTAGGAATGGGGCTGGCAGCGTGTGCTCCGGCGGATGGCGACAGCGCGGCCGAGAGCGAGGCACAAAGCGGCGCACAGGCCAGCGACGAGATGGCCCGCCCGGAAGAATTGCCAACGGTGACCGCTTCGGACAATTTGATGCAGCTGACCTGCGCGGATTTCCTGTATGCCGCGCGCCTTGCAACCGATGAAAATGCCGGCGGCGCCGCGCTCGCAGCGCAGGACGAGCTGTCCAATTCGCTGATCTGGCTGCACGGCTATCTGTATTCGCAAAACCCCGAGCTCGAAGTGCTGAGCGGGGAGTGGATGGCGAAGACCGTCACCGCGGTTTACGATCAATGCATCGCTGTTGATAAGCCCCAAGAGACCAATCTGTTTGAGGTGGCGACATCATGATCAAAGCCAAGCTCACCGCGCTCGGCGTGGTCGCCTCGCTCGGCCTTATGGTGGTTGCCACCGGGGCAGTGGCGAACAAGAAGCATCACCATCACCATGATGATTGGGATGACCATCACCACCATGGTCACCACCACCACCACCATCATCACGATTGGGAAAATTATCGCGATGCGCGCCGTGCGGGAATTCTCGCCGGAACCGCGGCGACCGGGATTGCGGGCGCCGTGGCGGAAGACAACGCCAAGAACAAATATGAAGAGTGCATGGATTCCTATTACAACGATCCCTCTTACGACCAATATTGCCGCCAGCAATATTATGAGGATGAACGCCGGGCTGAACGCGCCGCGCGGCGCACCGGTGTGGTGACCGGGCTTGCGGTGCGGGAGATTGTGCGTGATTAAGCGCGCATCCCTCAGCAAAGGTACAGGTGGCGCGATGGCGGGGCTGTGCCTCGCTATCGCACCGGCCATGGCGCAAGCCGAGGGCGGCGAAACGGCTGCAATGGGCGAAACCGGCGAGAGCGCTCCAGCCGTGCAGGCCGGTTCCATCGCGCCGCTCGCAACCCAAACACATGGGCCAGCGGGGCCAGCGGAGCCAGCGGGGGCCACGGGGCCAGCGGTGTCGGTCATCGTGACCAGCATCTCCGCGCAATCCACCTCCGGAGCGTCCGAAGCGCAAGAAATCGCCGCAAGCACAGATCCAGCAGCCAGCGGCGGGGCCTCCGATCTCGCGCAGCAATTGGCCAATCCGGTCGCCTCTTTGATCCAGGTGCCCTTCCAAACCAATTTCGATTTCGGAATTGGCCCTGATGACGGGATGCGGATGACCACCAATATCCAGCCGGTCATCCCGGTATCGGTCAATGACGATTGGAATGTGATCAGCCGGACAATCGTGCCGGTTATCTACCAAGAAGACATCACCGCCCCCGATAGCAGCCAGTTCGGGCTGGGCGATACGGTCCAGAGCTTCTTCTTCTCGCCCAAGGAATTGGGCGATAGCGGGATTATCTGGGGCGCAGGGCCGGTTGTGCTGGTGCCCACCGGAACCAGCGCGGCGTTGTCGGGCAAGAAATGGGGCGTGGGTCCAACCGGCGTGGTCCTCAAACAGGCGGGCCCGTGGTCAATCGGGATGTTGGTCAACCAGATCTGGAGCATTGCCGGCGATGACAATCGCCCCGATGCTAGTCTGGGTTTCGCACAGCCCTTTGTCTCTTACGTCACAAAGGACATGGTGACCTATTCCTCCAGCCTCGATGTCACCTATGACTGGATCAATGACAGCGCTTCGATCCCGCTCAATGTCGGGATTTCCAAACTGATCCCGGGCAAGGTCCCGATCAGTGTGGGGGGCGGGGCGCGCTATTATATCGAAACGCCCGCTGGCGGTCCCGATTGGGGCCTGCGCGTGTCGGTGTCATTGCTGTTCCCGCAATAATATTGGTGCCGGCGCGCAAGCGGGACATGGCGCGCCAGTACCGCTTGAAATCGCACTAGGTTTCGATTTAGATACCTGGGGTGGTACAGGCGCCCCTCGCTCGGGGCAGGGATGAACGAGAGGACGCGATGGATCTGGAACAGGCCGGCAATCTGACCGCATGGGCTTTGCCTGTGTTTGCGCTGCTGATCGCGGCGGAGGTTGGGCTGTCTGCTTGGCGCGGGCGCAGCGCTTATGAAGCGCGCGATTTTCTCGGCAGTATGTCGCAATTGGCGGGCAATATCGTTGTCCAATTGGTGACCAAGGGCGCGATCCTCGCGCTGTATCTGTGGCTTTATCAATATCGGCTTTTCACGATTGAAAACACGCTGCTTAACCTCGCTGTGTTGGCGGTGGTGATTGATTTCCAGTTTTACTGGTACCACCGCACTTCGCACCGTGTGCGGTTGTTCTGGGCGGTGCATGTCGCGCACCATTCGAGCGAATATATGAATTACGGCACGGCGCTGCGGCAAAGCTGGTTTGGCCCGCTGACCAAGCCGTTTTTCTATTGGCCGATCCCGCTGATCGGGTTTGACCCGCTGGCGATTTTTGCGGTTGGCGCGGTGTTGACGATTTACGGTTTCTGGACTCACACCGAACAGGTGCGCTCGATCGGCTGGCTCGACAAGATCTTCGTCTCGCCCGCCCATCACCGGGTCCATCACGGCAGCAATGACGCCTATATCGACAAAAATTTCGCCAATTTCCTGATCATCTGGGACAAAATCTTCGGCACGTTCCAGGACGAGGAAGAGCAGGTGCGCTACGGGCTCACGCACAATATCAACACCTACAATCCGCTGCGCATTGCCACGCATGAATTTGCCGCGATCAAGGATGAGGTGCTGTCGAAAACGCGCCGCCGGCCGATCTTGGCGGTGTTGTTTGGGACGCCCGAATCCGCTGAGCCACCGCGCGGGTGATCGGTTGTCTGGCCCGGTGATCTGGCATTTCGCGATTGAGGGGCACAGCGCAGCTTTCTATGCCATGGCCCATGTCTGATCGGGGCGCGGTGTTTGAATGTGTGTCGCCGATTGATGGCGCGGCGGTGCACCGGGCGCATTATGACACCCGCGCTGACCTCGACCGGGCGCTCGATATGGCGCGCAAAGGGCAGGCGATCTGGCGCGCGCTGAGCCTTGATGAGCGCTGCACCATGATCGCAGCGGCAATCGATCATCTGGCGCAGCGCAAAGGCCCCATCGCGCAAGACCTCGCCCGGCAAATGGGGCGCCCAGTGCGCTTTGGCCCGGGCGAGATCAACGGCGTGGTCGAACGCGCGGCAACCATGTTGGAATTGGCGCCCAAGGCATTGGCGGATATTGATCCGGGCCCAAAACCCGGATTTGAACGCCGCATTGCGCGCATGCCTTTGGGGGTGGTGGCGGTGCTCGCCCCGTGGAATTATCCCTTCCTCACCTCGGTCAATGCGATCGTGCCGGCTTTGGCGGCGGGCAATGCGGTGGTGCTCAAACATTCGGTCCAAACCCCGCTCGCCGCGCACGAATACACCGCCGCTTTTGCCGCGGCCGGTTTGCCCGATGGGGTGTTTCAATCGGTGTTCCTAACTCATGAGGACACCGCGCAATTGGTGGGCGATGCGCGGGTTGATTATGTCGCCTTCACCGGATCGGTGGGCGGGGGTGAGGCTATTTCGCGCGCGCT
>JABSPI010000299.1 GCA_013214365.1 Erythrobacter sp. | reverse complement strand
CCCTCAAGGACGGCAGAAAGGAGCTGGTTGGGATCGTTGACGGCTACCGAGAGAGTAAAATCAGCTGGTTGGACCTGTTGCGAGGCTTGAAGGCCAGAGGTGTGGGCGCCAGTGAGTAAGTGCCCAAAATCGCCAGGATTGATGGGCCAGTGAAAAACGGGACCTCCGTTGAGGCTGATGGTCGAACGAAAGTCCCGTTGTCGGGTTGTTGTTTTTTGCTTTAGATTTGTGTTTGCGGTTTGCGTCCGCGGACGCTGGGGCCCTTGATGACGACGGTTTCGCAATGATGAATGACGCGGTCGAGGACGGCGGAGGTCATGGCGTTGTCGTCGGCGAAGGTTTTGTTCCAGTCGCGGTAGGCGCGGTTGGTGGTGATGATGGTGGAGGCCTTTTCGTATCTGCCGGCGAGGATTTGGAAGAGCAGTTCGGCTCCGAGTTTGTCGACGGGGAGATAGCCGAGCTCGTCGACGACGAGCAGTTCGGGTTTGAGATAGCGCTTTAGCGCCTGTGTGAGGTTCTTTTGCTGCTGCGCTTCGACGAGGTCGTTGATCATGGCGGCGGCGGGGGTGAAGAGGGTCTTTTTGCGGGCTTCGCAGGCCGCGGCGGCGAGTGCGGTGGCAAGATGGGTCTTGCCGACGCCGACGGTGCCGATGAAGACGACGTTGGCGTTGGCTTCGATGAAGCCGAGCTTGAAGAGGTGACGGACGTGGTCGGCGTTGATCTCCTCGGGGATGGTGAAGTCGAAGGAACCAAGACTGGCGCGGCTGGGGAGCTTGGCCTGACGGAGGAGGCGTTCGACGGCGCGGTTGTGCCGGGCGTCGCATTCGCCTTCGATGAGCCGTTCGACGAGTTCCTGGTGGGAGCGGTTCTTACGGGCGGCCTCGGCGGTTTCCTGGTCGAGGTTTTCGCGGATCCAGCCGAGTCTGAGGCTGCGCAGGCGTTTTTCGGTTTGTTCGTTCACGATTGGGTTTCTCCGTCGTATTGGCTGAGGTCGGTCTTCGGGGTTTCGAGTTCGAGCAGGTCGGCGTTGCGGGCGACGTGCACGGGGCTTTGGCAGGGCTGCGCGAAGCGCTTGCGGGCGTCGAGCAGGTTGAGGACGTAGTCGCTGGAGTAGGCGTGGTGTTCGCGGGCGTCGACGAGCGCCCGGGCGACGGCGTCGCGACCGTGGATTTCGGCCAGGGCGTTGATCTTGCGGATCTGCGAGGCGGCGTCGGGGCGCTTTTCGCGGAGTCCGGCAAGGTAGTCGGCGGCGGCTTCTCCCAGACACAGGAAGGCGCTGACTTCACGGTTCTCGCGGGTCTTGCCGTTGAGCTGTTTGAGGGCCTTGGCGTGGGCGGGGTCGACGATCTCCTGATTGCGGCCGAAGTTGCGCGGGTGGTCGACGATGAGCTCGCCCTCGGGGGTGCGGACGACGACGCGCTCGGCGTGCAGATGCAGCAGCAGCCGCCGCGAGGCGTACTGCGGCGGGACGCTGTAGCGGTTGACGTCGACGGTGACGCGACAACAGCTGTTGACGCGGCACTTGCGTTCGACGGCACAGGCGTGCGGGATGCCCGGCAACGGCAGCAGCGCGGCTTGTTCGCGTTCGGCAAAGGCGGCGTCCGGGCGTTGGCCGGTGGTGCCGTGGACGCGGCAGTTGGCGGTCGTCTTCAGCCATTGCTTCAGAGCCGGATTGAGGACGTCGGGAGACGATGGCTCGCGGCCCGCCAGGAACGACTTTCTAAGGTAGCCCACGGCGTGCTCGACGCGGCCCTTCTCATTCGGCCGATAGGGGTTGCAGGCGTCGACGGCAAAGCCGTAGTGCCTGGCGAAGGCGGCGTAGTCGGCGTTGATCTGCGCCGGGACGCCGTGACGGCGCACCTTGGTGACCGCCGTCTTGCAGTTGTCGACCATGACGCGTTTGGGCACGCCGCCGAAGTATTCAAAGGCGTTGCGGTGCGCCGCCAGCCAAAACTCCATGGATTCGCCGTAGAACAGTTCGGCGTAGATCATGCGGCTGTCGCAGAGCACCATGACGAAGACGCTCAAGCGGCGCTTGCCGTTGGTCACTTCGGCATTCTGCCAGACGCCCCAGTCGACCTGGGCGCACTCGCCTGGCTCGAAGTGCAGCGTTTCGTAGGCCGGCTTCAGCCTCGGACGCAGGTCGGCCACCGCTTCCTTGACCAAGGAGTAGCTGCCCGCGAAGCCTTGCTCTTTGAGCATGGCGTGCAGACGCGCCGCACTCAGATCGGGATACTGCTGCAGCTTGCCCATCAGGAAGCCGCGGTGCGGATCGATGATGCTTTTGCGCGGCGGCATCCGCCGCTTCGGCGGCGTGCTCGAGTTCAGCGCCTTGGCGACCCGTCGGCGGTGAACGCCCAACTGCCGCGAGATGGCCCGCCGGCTGAAGCCTTCGGCCTTGAGCCGGTGGATTTCGTCGAAGAGTTCCTGCGTCATCGTCTGGACTCCCGGCGCCTGGGCAACTGCAGCACTTGCCACACCGGCTTGTCGTAGGCAATCAACCCCGCCGCCTCCAGCTCGGCGCGCGCCGAGCGCAGCTCCACGATGCCCGCATTCAGCCGCTCGGCGACCGCCCGATCGCCCCAGTACGAGACGCCGTCGGCGTCCGCCACGGTCACCAAAAACAGATACGTCGCCAAAGCCAGATGCGAACGTTCCTCGACGTAGCCGTCCCGCACCAGGCGGTGATCCACCCAGCCAAAGCCTCCCGATATCCGCCGGATGCGCTCCCGGCAGATCGGTTCCTTGATGATCCTTCCCATTTTCCCTTTCCTCGCTGTCGAAGGTGAAGCGGATCGCCGACCCCGTGCCGCCGATCCCGCGCGCCTACCCTCCGTTCTGCAGCACCCGGCGAAAGCGAACGTCGAGGACGCCCGGGTTTTGAGCTCAAAGCGAACGTCGAGGACGCGCCCTTCCAGCCTCGAAGCCCGGATTGAAGATTTCCTCGACGTCCGCTTTCGGATGCCCCCCGACCACCACGCATCCCGCCGTCGCCAGCCGCCGGCCCCGCCTCGCCAACGCCGTCGCGTGCTCCGTCAGCGCCTCCGCGTCGTCGACGTCCGCGAACTGCGCCAGCAGACCCGTCACCACGTGCGTCACTGCCCGCAGAGACCTCGCCGCAGCGGCGGCCTCCTTTTCCTTTTCCGCCAGCAGCTCCGCCGTCTTTGCCGCTTGACGCGACTTCCGCTTGCGCTCGCGTTCGCGCTCCCGGTACGCCGCGTCATTGCGGTATTTCACCTTGGCAAAGTTTCGTTGCTGCATCCGCCTGCGCGCCTCCATGCACGCCTTGCAGTGCGTCTGCTTGTGCCCGTTGTAGCGGCACGGCACGAACGTCCCCCCGCAGCCTTCCGCGCTGCAGGCTCTCACCTCCGCTTCCTTCATTTGCGGCCTCATCCGAAGAAAACCGCAACTCTACGCCCGCCACCTCACGATGGTGAGCAGGAGAAGAAAATCCGAAGCAGACGGAAACAGGGGGTTTTGGAAACTAAGCCCCGAAGAAGACGGAAGAAGAACTCACGATGGCCCCACCACCCCTGGCGGTTTTGGCACCACCAACACCGGCGCTATTGGACCAAGAAAAGCTGGCGGTTTCGGCCCACCTAAGAGTTGGCGGCAAGACCGTTCAGGTCTGAATCTGCGTGCCCTGCCTAGAGCGCGTACAGCGCGACGGACTTTGGTGCGACTGCGTTCAGCAGTCATCGCACCAAAGATTTCGAGGCACGCGTGCAGCGTGACAAGAAATGAGGGGCTTGCATATTCCGGGTGCGGAAATGCCAGCCCCGGTCGAAAGGGCAATGTCCTGCAAGGTGCGAGCCGTAAGGAATTGTACTTTCGATGAGGCCGCGTCGAGGGGTACCGAGCATAAGGCCGACCGATTGTACCTACTGGCAAAGCCAGTCCA
>JABSPI010000298.1 GCA_013214365.1 Erythrobacter sp. | reverse complement strand
GCTGAACTCGTCGATGATGGTAACCAGGTTCTCGTCGAAACAAATGCTGGCGGTGGCATTGGCGCCGATGACGACACTTATCGCGCTCACGGGGCTGAAATTGTCTCCACGGCGAAAGAAGTATTTGACCGCGCGGACATGATCATCAAGGTCAAAGAACCTCAGGCAGTGGAACGCGCAATGCTGCGTCCAGGGCAAATTCTCTATACCTATCTTCACTTGGCCCCAGACCCTGAGCAGACCAAAGACCTCATCGATTCTGGCGCTGTCTGCATTGCTTACGAAACTGTCACAAGCGATGATGGCGACCTGCCTTTGCTCAAGCCGATGAGCCAGGTTGCCGGCCGACTTGCAATTCAAGTTGGCGCGGCCGCCCTGCAAAAGAACGCTGGCGGACGCGGGGTCCTGCTCGGCGGCGTACCGGGTGTCGCCCCAGCCAAAGTTATGATCATTGGCGGCGGCGATGTCGGCTTCAACGCTGCGCAAATGGCGGTCGGCATGCAAGCTGATGTCACCATCCTAGAGCGCGACAACCGGGTTATGGAACGTCTCTCAGCGCACTTCGGATCGACAGCGAAAGTTGTCCGCTCAACGCCAGCACTCTTGAACGAAATGCTGAAAACGACAGACATGGTGGTCGGCGCCGTACTCATTCCTGGCGCTGCGGCACCAAAGCTCATTACGCGCCAGATGCTCAAGACCATGCAAAAAGGCGCAGTTCTGGTCGACGTTGCGATTGACCAGGGCGGTTGCTTCGAAACCTCTCGCGCAACAACGCATGATGATCCAACTTATGAAGTCGATGGCATTGTTCACTATTGCGTGGCCAATATGCCAGGCGCGGTCGCACGCACCTCAACCTATGCGTTGAATGCGGCAACTCTGATCCACGCCAAGCGGATTGCACGTCTCGGCTGGGAAGGTGCATTGTCGCAAGATCCACATTTGTTGAATGGGCTGAACGTTTGTGAAGGACACCTCACTTACAAAGCCGTCGGCGAGGCGCTGGGGATCGATACACGGGCATCACGAGAATTGGTTGCTTAGAGAGCGAAAAAATGTCTGCGTCCAAACGCGCAAGCAGACACAACAAATCGCCGTCACACATTCCAATCCAGTATTCCGGTACCCATGATGATCAAACCCATTTTGATGAGCAGTTTTCTCGCTTTGGCCTGCGCATGCAGCCAATCTCCAACAAATAACACATCTGAGACGGCGGTAGAGTCTTCCACCGCTCCAGAAGCAACGGCGCCCTCCTCCGGGGCCCAGGTTTCGGTCAGTCTCGACGATGTGCTGGCGACCCTTCCAGATCAGGCCAAAGCGAGATTCCAATATCGAAATCCGAAAGAGACACTCGAGTTCTTCGGCGTCGAACCGGGTATGACAGTTGTCGATACGACGCCTGGATCCATTTGGTATTCGGGCATTTTGGCGAAGTATCTCGGACCAAACGGAAAAGTCATTGGCGCTGATCGGCCTCTTTCAGTTTGGGAGTTCTTCGGCCCAGAGTACTCCCCACCTGAGTTTTTGGCTGAACGGGTCAATTGGCCCAATACGTGGCCAGAAGAGCGAGCCGCTGAACAAGATGAAAACAGCGCGAGTTTCGATGCGATCGCCTTCGGTACGGTTTCAGACGAGTATGCTGATACTGCTGATATTGTGCTCATCATGCGCGAATTCCACAATATTATGGCGGCTGACGAAACAGACGCCCTAGCACTTCAGGTTCTCGGTGAAATCCATATGATTCTCAAATCGGATGGCGTTCTGGGCATCGTTCAACATCGTGCGCCAGAAAGCGCTTCGGATGAGTGGGCGAATGGGAGTTATGGATACCTCAAAGCGTCTCGTTTGATCACCTTGGTTGAAACTGCGGGTTTTGTTTTGGAAGCCGAAAGCGACGTCAACGCCAATCCCAAAGACCAGCCTTCGGAAGAAGACTTTGTGTGGCGGCTTCCGCCCGACCTGACTGGGTCGGAGGAAGACCCAGAACGACGCGAACAAATGCTTGCGATTGGTGAGTCAAACCGGATGACGCTCAAGTTTCGAAAAGTTTCTCGAAGATCTTGACTGGTGAAAGAAGCTGCTCTGGTGAACACGACTTTGAACAGAGCAAGCGAAATCTCGCGAGTGATGTGCTATCGCATGTCTCAGCCAGCAGTTTGAAATAGACCAGAGAGAGTCTTGGGAGGAAACAATGAAAACGCGCGCCGCAGTCGCCTTTGAAGCGAAGAAACCGCTGGAAATCGTCGAGCTCGATCTCGACGGACCGAAAGACGGGGAAGTCCTGGTCGAAATCATGGCCACCGGCATTTGCCACACCGATGCCTACACCCTGGACGGTCTCGACAGCGAGGGCATCTTCCCGAGCATTCTCGGGCATGAGGGCGCCGGCATTGTGCGCGAGGTTGGCGCCGGTGTGACCAGTGTGAAGCCAGGCGATCATGTCATCCCGCTTTACACGCCGGAATGCCGCCAGTGCAAAAGCTGCCTGTCTGGCAAGACCAATCTTTGTACTGCGATCCGGGCCACGCAGGGCAAAGGCGTCATGCCGGACGGCACATCGCGCTTCTCTTACAAAGGCGAGACGATTTATCATTATATGGGGTGTTCGACCTTCTCCAACTTCACAGTCTTGCCAGAGATTGCCGTGGCAAAGATTCGCGAGGACGCGCCCTTCGACAAGACTTGCTATGTCGGCTGCGGCGTGACCACCGGCGTTGGCGCCGTCACCAACACGGCCAAAGTCCAGGCCGGCGACAATGTGGTCGTGTTCGGTCTTGGTGGCATCGGCCTGAATGTGATCCAGGGTGCCAAAATGGTCGGCGCGGACAAAATTGTCGGCGTCGATATCAACCCCGCCAAGAAGCCATGGGGTGAAAAGTTCGGGATGACCCATTTCGTCAATCCAAAGGAAACAAGCGACGTCGTCGCGCATCTGGTTGAGTTGACCGATGGAGGCGCCGATTATTCCTTTGATTGCACCGGCAATACGGACGTCATGCGGCAGGCCCTGGAATGCTGCCATCGCGGCTGGGGCACAAGCGTCATCATTGGCGTGGCCGAAGCCAGGAAAGAAATCGCCACGCGCCCCTTCCAGCTGGTCACGGGACGCAATTGGCGCGGCACCGCCTTTGGAGGCGCCAAAGGGCGGACGGATGTGCCGAAAATTGTCGACTGGTATATGCAGGGCAAGATCCAGATTGATCCGATGATCACCCACGTTATGCCGCTGGACAAGATCAATGACGCGTTTGATCTGATGCATGCGGGCGAGAGCATTCGCTCCGTCGTGGTTTACTGAATGAGCTTTACGACAGTCTCCAGTTGGACCTCTTTCGGGGGCACGCTCAGCGTGTACGACCATGATAGCAAGGTCACAAATTGTACCATGCGGTTCGCTGTCTACTCGCCGCCGCAGGCCAAGAATGGCCCTGTTCCGGTGCTCTGGTATCTTTCAGGTCTGACCTGCACCTGGGCGAATGTGATGGAAAAGTCTGGTATTCAAAAATATGCCGCGGAGCATGGCCTGATGATTGTCGCGCCGGACACAAGTCCGCGTGGCGAAGATGTGCCTGATGACGCGGCCTATGATCTTGGACAAGGTGCCGGCTTTTACCTGACAGCGACAGAAGATCCATGGGCGAAATTCTATCGAATGGATCAGTACATAACCGGGGAACTCTCTGCGCTGATAGCGGACAATTTTCCTGCAGATATGGATCGCCAAGGTATTACTGGCCACTCAATGGGCGGCCATGGTGCGATCACACTCCACTTGAAGCACCCGTCTGTTTTTCGATCGTGTTCGGCGTTTTCGCCAATCGTGTCGCCAGCCGGCGTGCCTTGGGGACAAAAAGCCCTAGAGACTTATCTGGGCCCGAAATCTGTCGCCTGGGACGCGTATGACTCAACTGAACTCGT
>JABSPI010000297.1 GCA_013214365.1 Erythrobacter sp. | reverse complement strand
CACTGTTTGCGCGGCAGGGTTTTGCGCGCGGTACATAGCAGCTTCTGCCGTCAGCGCTGCTGAATCCGCGTTTTGTTGATCAATCTCCAGCTTAGACGGGTCAACCGGCGTGAATGTTTTGTCCACTTTCTGCATATCACCGCCAAAGCGAGAATATTGATTTCCTTCAGCGACTGAGTTGAAGCCAAAATTTCCTGCAAACGACTTTCCAAATTCTTTTGGGTTCGCGTTGCGAGCTATATTCATGCGTGCAATTTCAGCTGGGCTAAATCCGCTTTGTTGTGCATTGCGAATAAATTCTGCGTCTGCTTGTTGGGACGCTGCGCGCGCGTTTGCTGCGTTATATTTGCCGTAAGCCTCATTTAGACGCGCTTGGTCGTTTGCTCTAATGTTCCGCGTGTCTTTAAACGGGTTCAACACGTCCAAGAAATTTAGCGGCGTTGTGTAATCCGCAGGCATGGGCATTTTAGGCATTGCAGGGCGCGAAGCTTGCGGCAACATACCAGACGGCGCTTGCCTTGCCCGCTCAAACGTTGGACCCGCTTGGCTTAAAAGGGCATCCAGTTGCGGCTGATACGATTGGCCAGCTGGCTTTTGTCCGCCGCTCATTAGCTTGCTAATCATTCCTTGCTGATCTTTGCGAGGATCAAAGCCAGGAATGAAGTCTAATTGATCGGCTGCGCCAGATAATAAGTTTAGAAGTCCTCGCATTTTATGTCCCTCCTTGACCTGTCACTGGCGGCGTTGGCGCTGGCGGCGGGCGAAGGCCACTAGCTAATGATCCAGCGCCGCTGGCCAAATTTGCAAACCCGTTTACATAATCAAGCAAGCCAGGGGTCACTGAACTAGTTTGCGTGCCTTGATTGGAAATTCCTGTGACTTGGCTTGTGTTAAGGCCAAGCCCGCCCGCCATTCCAAGAATTGTTTGTAACAAGTTAAGATCAGCCGTCCGTTGCTGGCCGTCAATTTGACGCTGTTGCGCGCCAAGGTCTGACAGAAGCCCCAAATCCGCGCGCTCATTGCCTTGGTAAGTGCTGCCAATATTCGCTAACTGCCCCGCCCCTTGCAAAGTCCTGTTTAGGGCAATGTCAGCTTGTGACGCGTTAAACCTGTTAAGGTCGTTAAGCGTGCTTGCGTTGAATTGGCTGCCCGTATTAGCCGCCGCCTGATTGGCTAAATTTGCTTGCTGATCATATCCAGCTTGGGCAAGCGTTCGATTATTTTGATTTGCGGCGTTAAATTGGCCAGCTTGGTTTTGATAAGATTGATCTGTCAAAGCGCCTTGAAACATCATATTTGCACGCTGAAGCTCAGCGCGTTGTCTTGCCTCAGCGGCTTGTTGCGCCAATTGTGCGTTGGCAACACTTGCCGATTGCCGCAAGTTTGCATCAGATGCCGAAAGCCCCGCGCCCGTGTTAAAGGCTTGATCTCTTAGGCCCGCTTCAGTCCCCGCACGTTCTCTAGCTAATTCACCTTCTAAAACCGCTTCAAATATGCTGTTTCGTGTGCCTCTGCTTGCCCCGCTACCTGCCGCCGCTGCCGCTCGCGCCGCGCGTGTGCGCTCTGCGTCAACGTCAAAGCCCGCAAGTGTCGTGTCGACAACGTCGCTTGTGTAGGGTGACATGTAATTTTGCAAGCCATCTAACAAGCTTTGCGCTTGCACCCGCCCGCCGCTAAAATTATTCGCCGCGTTTAACGCTGCATCATATGCCGCTTGAGCTTCCAGCATTTGCGGGCTGTAACTTGCCATTTCCCCAATATTTGCAGCATCTGACATCTCAGGAGAATAAAGCGCCGCATTAGCAATTGTATTTGGTCCCGCCATACCCGCCGCGCGCGTAGCGTCCGCAGCTTGTCCATATAACGCCAGCGGATTAAAACCAGTTGGAGATTGCGCGGCCTGTGGTGCTGATTGTGCAGCGGCTTGTGGTGCCGGAGAACCCATTTGAACGCGATTGTCAGCGCCTAGCATAATGTCGCGGCCTGGTTGGCTTTGTCGTGTTGACGTGCGCGGATCTGTGGGCTTGTCACTAAATCCGCTCAATTGACGCAAGCGCGCTTCATCGGCAGGCGTTCGGTTAGGCGCATTTTCCTCTATCTGAAAGCGCGCAAAATCTGCTAAACTAACTCGGCCATCAGGATTGCCAGTTACGCGCGCAATGTCAGAATGCTGTTGCGGCGTCAGCGTATTATATGCCGCTTGTATGTCCGGCCTAGCGCCTGCAATAGCGTTATAATCATAGTTCACCGTTTCAGGTTGACGAACTCCAAGGCTGTCAAACAGACCTTGCCCGCCTGCTGATTGATTGCGCCCAATGTTAATTGCGTCCGCACTAGGCTGCGCAAATTGCGGCATTGGCGTAGCGCCATAGCGGCTTGCAATGTTGCTGCCCATGCCAAACGCTTGAGATTGCAATGGAGATTGCGGCGAAACGTAACTGTTAGGGTCACGCTGCCCCAAATTCATAATCGCGCCCGTAAGGCCCTCTACGCTATCAGTGATATAATCTGGAGCCTTTGGAAGCTGCAAATTATTACTGTTTGTCGTTTGCTTGCTATCTTTGCTCATTTCAGTTTTTTCACTCCAACCGTTGCGGCCTCTTTAAAGCCGTGCGGCTTCAGTTTTCTGATCCAACCGCGCCGCCCGCTTATCGTCATCACGTCGCAACCTAATTCCATCGCCCGCACCTCTAAAACCGGATAGACAAGGCTCATTAGTTCTTCTAAATCGCCCGCCGCGATCCAGATATGAAACTGGCGCGCGTTTGGCTTTTCCAAGATATTCCAAACAACAAGGGACCGTTCAGCGGCGATCAATTCCGCGCGGTATTCTTCGACCTCAGACAAAACATCTTCGACATTGTAAGCCGGATCGTGCTTTAAAGCGTCGTCAATAAGCTTTTCAACTGTTTCTCGATTCACCGTCCGCCCCTTTTTGTTACATCAAAAACCGGCCTACCCAATCGGCAAGTTGCGCCAACAAGATCGCTTTCCCATCTCAGGCGAACTATTGCGCCTGACACGCGAAAATCACTTTTGTCTTGCCCCGCAATGATTGTTTGAGGCGTGTGAACCGTTTCCGCGCCTTGCGGGTATAGCTTTGACTTGATTGTAAACGTCACAGCGCCTTGTTGATCGTGCAAATCAGGTCGCATGCCTCTAATTTGAACGCTCTGCGTGCTTTCGTTTAGGTAGATGTCGCCTGTCTCAGCGTGCCAGCTAATTGCATCACCTGCCGCTGTCGTTCCGCGTTCGTGCAAGTAAATCTTGCCATCAGGCGCAACCGCAACCGGGTAATCATAAGGCGCGGAGTCGATCATGCACGTGCGGTCGAGAATGCCGCTAAACCATCGATTTTCACTTATCGAAAACCCATAATAACGCGAGCATTCTTTGCCGTCTTCTTCATGCGGATAGAACCACCACACCTCATTAAATTGAGCCAGACTTGAGCAATAAATCTTTTCTTGCTGTGACGCGACTTGCGCATCCTTAAAAGTCTGATCAACAGGCGCGGGCAATGCTAAAGGCTCGCCGCCAAATGCCACGGCATAGAAAACAAAATCCGGCCCGCACCAAAAAGCTTGCGATCCGACAACATCAACACCATTCGGCCCAATCAAGCCGCAATTTGTGCCAGCGCGGTCAAAATCCCACATATTCGCAGGGTCGCCGACAAAAGTTTGCCAGAATAACCCTTCATCAGTCCAAACGCCGATGATTTGGCCAACCTCTTTTGCACGCAACAAGCGCCCAGAATTGCGCAGAATATAACCGCCCGCACTATTCGTTGAGCGCGATGTCCAATCATCAAAACCAAGCAGTAAACTTGTTTGAATGCTACACCAGCGCACACAGCGCGGGTTCTGTGCAGTATCTAATTCTTCTTCGCAGCCATACGCGCAAATTTGCCCAGTTGCCGTTACAAG
>JABSPI010000296.1 GCA_013214365.1 Erythrobacter sp. | reverse complement strand
GCATGTGGATGGCAAAAAATCCGTGGTTCGAAGACCAGCTATTGCCGCGTTTAAGAGCCAAGGTGGCGCAGCACCTAGTGCCATGATACAAGCGCAAGCAAAGCGGGCACAGTAGCCACGCCAAAATCAACCAATGCGATAAAAATCCGCGACCCGTTCAAGCGCTATTTTGAGCACCAATTTGCCGCTGCGCACGGGCCAACCCAAAGCCTTTTCAGCCAAAGGAAGGGTTTCGCCTGCGCACACGACGCGCCACAAAACGTCTTCCAACCCTTTGCCCGCGGCCCCCATCGCACCATCAAAACGGTGCTTGGCTGCGATCTGCTTTTCAGTGGGTGACAGGCCTTGATCACCCGGGTGGCGGCCACCCTTAACTCGCACCGGATCCCACCGCATGGTCACATTGGGAGCGAGCTGCGCCCGCTCAAAATCGGCCCGCAATGCTTCGCCCGCATCATGCAAACGGTCGGACAAATGGCCACGTGCATGCAGCCATGCGATCGGAGATTCGCCGATATTGACTGTGACCGATCTGCGCTTAGTGCGCCCGCCTTGCGAGCGGCGAGGCCCTTCTGATGTCAGTTCACGTTCAACCAGCTTGCGTGTCATACCCACTCCTAGAATCACCAATTTGGTGAAAACTGGGTTGCAATAGATCCAATCGTGTAGGAAAGTAGAAAATGCCAGTTTGGTTATTCCAACCAGATTTGCATCAAAGGGCACGCCGATGATCAATCGTATCCGCGAAATCCGCAAGGCCAAGGGGCTGACCTTGGCCGATCTTGCTCTGGCCTGTGATCCGCCCACGACCGCGCAAACGATTGGTCGGCTCGAAACCGGCATGCGCAATCTGTCGACCAAATGGATGGACCGTATCGGGGCCGCGCTCGAAGTTGACCCACAAGTCTTGGTCCGCTCTGATAATCAGGCCAAGGCCAAGGTGGTGGCCGAATTGGGCTTGGGCGAACCAGAGGCGCTTGCCCGTCCGCGAGAGGCGGTCTTGCCCAGTGAAATCGCCGCAAGCGAAAACGCGGCCGACATGCTGGTGATCGAGATCACCGCATCAATCGGGGAATATCGGCCGGGCGATATGGTGTGGTTGGCCCAAATGCAGCCCGATGATGCAATCAGCGCGATGAACCGCGACTGCCTCGTCCCGCGGCCGGGTGGACGCTATGCCTTTGGCCGCCTGATCGATCAAAAGGGGACGCTTGTGGGCATTCTACCGGCTCAGGCGGGAAACAAGCAGCAAGTGATCGACAATCCGCCATGGATTGCAGTTGCGGTGATGTTGGTGCGGCCGCTGTGATGATCGCGGCGCGGGGGATGAACTTTGCTCAGAATGCCTTAAGATCACGCTGCTACCGGCTGGGGGCACAGATACTCTGCCGATGAAACATGTCTTGTCCCTTTCCACGCTCTATCCCAACCCGGTCAATCCGCGGTTCGGGACCTTTGTTGCGCGCTCGCTCGAGGCGCTGGCAAAGCGCGGAGAGGTGCATGGCGACTGGCAGGTTAGTGTGGTCAATCCGATTGGCATCCCGCCCGTTGCCATGGGGCGCTACCGGGCTTTGTCGCGCATGCCGGAAAGCGCAGAAGAACACGGCATCACTATCCATCGCCCGCAATTCACCCTGATCCCGAAGATCGGCGCCAATCGCAATGCCGCCGCGATTGCCAAGGCGGCTTTACCGGTGGTGGAGCGGATCCATGCCGCCCATCCTATCGACCTGATTGATGCGCAATTTTTCTTTCCCGACGGGCCGGCCGCGGCCCGCATTGCCGAGGCAATCGGCGTCCCTTTATCGATCAAGGCACGCGGGAGCGACATCACCTATTGGGGCGAACATGCCGGCGCGCTGGAGCAAATGCGCCGCGCCGCCAATGCGGCCAGTGGGCTGCTCGCAGTGAGCCGGTCATTGGCCGATCAAATGGCCGTTTTGGGCATGCCCGCGGACAAAATCCGGATTCATTACACGGGGTTGGATCGCAACCGCTTCCGCCCGCTCGAACACACCCAGTTGCGCGCCCAGCTAACGCGCGAATTGGGCTTTGATTTGCCCGACACTGTGCCTGTGCTGGCCTGTGTCGGTGCACTGATTGAGCGCAAGGGACAGGACATCGCAATCGCTTCGCTGCCGCAGATTGACGGGGCGCGATTGATATTGGTGGGCAAAGGCGAGGACGAGGCGCATCTCAAAAACCTTGCCGGTGATTTGGGATTGTCGGACCGCGTGTTGTTTGCTGGATCGGTCGATCACGATGTCCTGCCGCTGATCCTTTCGGCAAGCGATGTGATGGTTCTGCCCACCGCCAATGAGGGGTTGGCCAATGCCTGGGTTGAGGCGCTGGCCTGCGGGACGCCGGTGGTGACGTGCAATGTCGGAGGCGCGGGCGAATTGATTACCAGCCCCGCCGCCGGGCGGCTGGTGCGCCGCGACCCCGACAGCGTGGCAGCCGGCGTCAACGACGTGCTCAACAATCCCCCCGCACGCGACACGGTCGCGCAATTGGCGCAGCGTTTCAGCTGGGACACCAATGCCGCCGAATTGGCCGCGCACTACAATGCGATAATTCGCTAGCCCTCGTCCCTATCTTGGCCGCAAAAAGGGGCCGATCAAAGCTCGCCCAGCACCTTTTTCTCCTGCCGGTCCAGCTCGGTTTCCTGCGGCACGAAACTGTCCGAGGTAACCCCCAGCCAGATCAGGATTGGCGAGGCGAGATAGATGCTCGAATAGGTCCCGATAAACAGACCCGCCGTGATCGCCGCGACGAGACCAAACAGGCTTGACGGGCCAGCGATCAGCAAAGGCACCAGCGCCACCAACAGGGTCAAGGACGTCATCACCGTGCGCGCCAGCGTCTCGTTCACCGACAGGTCGAGCAATTCGGGCAAAGGCATTTTGCGATATTTTTTGAGGTTTTCGCGGATCCGGTCATAGACCACGATCGTATCGTTGAGCGAGTAACCGATAATCGCCAGAATAGCCGCGATAATCTGAAGCGAAAACTCCATCTGAGTGAGCGCAAACAAGCCCAAGGTCAGCGACACATCGTGGAACAACGCGAATAGCGCCCCCACACCGAACTGCCATTCGAACCGGATCCAGATATACATCGCCACCATCACCATAGCGGCCAGCAATGCAATCGCGGCATCATTGCGAAATTCGCCCGAAACCTTGCCCGACACGCTGTCTACGCCGTCGATGCGGATGTCGGAATATTCCTGCTGCATCGCGGTGACGATCGAATTGGTCATCTGGTTGGCAAAATCGGGGTTCCCCTCGGCCTCGGGTGGCAGTTTTACCCGGATTGAGACCTCATTGGGGTCACCAAAGCGTTGAACAATTGGATCCTCGACATTGTCGAGCGCGCCAATTGTTTCGCGCAGCTCGATGACTGGCGCTTCGGCCGTTTCAACAAAGGTCGCACGGATTTGTTGGCCACCGGCGAAGTCGACCCCGAAATTGAGCCCCATAGTCCCCACCGCGACCCAACTGCCAATCATCAGCAGGATGCTGACAACGAAGAACGGCACGCGCACTTTGAGGAATTTGATATTGGTGTCCTGCGGGACAAGCTTCAGAAGTTTCATCTCTCGTCTCCCGCGTTCAAATCGTGATGTCTTTGGGGCGTTTCGCGGCGAGATAGCCCGACACCCACATCTTGGTTAGGAAAAGCGCCGTAAAGACCGACGTAACAAGGCCAATCACCAGCACCACAGCAAAGCCGCGGATCGGACCAGAGCCGAACCAGAACAGCAACACACCGGCGATAAAGTTGGTGATGTTGGCGTCGTAAATCGCGCGGCTGGCCTCTTTGTAGCCGTTTTCAACCGCAGTGATCACTTTGCGCCCACGCTTGCGCTCTTCGCGGATGCGTTCATTGATCAGCACATTGGCGTCGACCGCCGCGCCGACCGTCAAAACGAAGCCAGCAATCCCCGGCAAGGTCAGGGTGAAATTCCCGATTGCCATCAATCC
>JABSPI010000295.1 GCA_013214365.1 Erythrobacter sp. | reverse complement strand
CCGGAACCGCGGCCGCGCGGCGCAAGACCTGGTTCAACCGCGCGAAATATTTCGCCGCCGCCGTGCTGGCCATCTTTTTCAGCGCATCAATTGTCGGAGTGGTGGCGAACGGAATCGGCTTTGCCGGCATTATGATGACCGCCTTGGCGGTGATGGTGGCGGCGTTTGTGTTTGCCAATTATCCCAAGGTCAAAGTGCCCAAACGCGCCGATCTGGGCCAGGGCAAGCTCGACGAGATGGTCACCCGCACCGAGCTGTGGCTCGAAGCGCAGCGCAGCGCCCTGCCGCCCGCAGCGATTGCGATAGTCGATCAATTGGGCGCCCAACTCGACGCGCTCAGCGACCAATTGGCGCGGATGGACCACACCCATCCGGCCATGGACGAAGTGCGCGAATTGGTCGGCGAATATATCCCCGAAACGATCGACAATTATCGCAAGATCCCCGAACATCTGCGCGAGGAAGAACATGCCGGCAAAACCGCCAATGCCCGGCTGGTCGAAAGCCTCGGCAAATTGTCCGCCGAAGTCGAACGCGTGACCCGGCGGCTGGCCGAAGGGGCGCTTGATGATCTGGCGGTCAAATCGCGCTATCTCGACTATCGCTATGGCGGCGATGATTTGATCGGTGACATGCGCGGCGATGATCAGGGCGCGGGCGTGCCGCTGCCCGATTTTGACGCCGTATCCAACCCGATAAAGGCGCCGCGCTGAGATGCGGGTGGCTCTGCCCCATTCGCTCGGCGCGGAGGAAGTGCGCCGCCGGATGCACGCCCATGGCGATGAAATCGGCGGCTTCTTTCCCGCCGGAATGGCCACAGTCGAAACCAGCTGGCCGCATGAGGACCGGATGGATTTGCACATCACCGCAGCCGGGCAAAAGATCGAAGGCGGGATCGATGTCGGCGAAGACAATGTGGTGATCGAACTCGACCTGCCTGCAATGCTGGGCTTTTTGCGCGGCACGATTGAGGGTGCGGTGCGCAAACATGGCGGACGGCTGCTCGAAAAGGAATGAGCGCGCCGCGGCGCGAGCGATCGTGAAAACCCGGTTTGAGGCGGTATATGGGCCCGAATTTTGCGCGCGAGCGCGGCGCCCTGCTGGCTGACTGTCGGCTGGCGCGCCGTGCGTTGTCCGCCTGCACGGGTCTTGCACCGGTCCCCATATTTGCTCCCCGCATTTGGCCCCCGCATTTCGCCCCGCTTGGCCCCCGATCAGCCCCAAGATCAAAGGGCAATTGCCTGCCCCAAGTCTGGCGTGTAACATTGTTTTGACGTATAGAAATGTAATCCATATCTGACATCCGATTGGAGCCGGTGTCAGGGGCGCTGAGCGGGAAATTTCCGCCATAAAAACAAGCTGGTAAATAGGTATGACGGGCATTCAAAAGACATTGCGGCAATATCTGCGCGAGGCCACCGCCAACGCGCATGACACGCTCGACCATGCCATGCGCGACGAAGCCGGCTGGGAGAAAGAGGCCGATTATGCGCGTTTTTTGAGCCTGCAAATGGCCGCGCGCATCCCGGTGGAGGCGTGGCTGGAGACCCATGCTCCGGCTGATCTGCAACCCCCGCGCCAATCCGATCTCATCGCTAATGATCTGGCGCAATTGGGGGTCGAACCGCCCGCAGCGGCGGCGCCCTTCGCGCTGGAGGGTGCCCATCACGAAACCGCCTGTCTGGGCGCGGCCTGGGTGCTGGCGGGGTCCTCGCTGGGCAATCGCTCGATCCTTGCGCAATTGCAAAAGCGCGGCGGCGCCGCGGCGCATTGGCCGCACGCCTTTCTGGGCGATGATGCGATGCTCGATTTCTGGAAGGCTTTGCGCGGCCGGATCGAATGCCCTGTCCCCGCCGCCCAACAACACGCCGCCGGCCACGGCGCGCAGGCGGTGTTCGACCATTTCATCGCCCACACCCTAAACCGGACCACCCCCGCGCACCCCCCCGCCAATGGCGTGGCGGATGAAAGGCTGGCGCGCGCATCATGAATTTCGCCTCTCCCCTGTCTGACCAGACCGATTGCGACCGCGAGCCGATCCACCAGATCGGATCGGTGCAGAATTTCGGCGGCCTGATCGCGCTCGACAGCGCAGGGGTGATCACCCATGCCTCGGACAATTGCGCCGATTTGTTGCAATTGGGGACGGGGGCGCTGCTGGGCCGGTCTTTGGACGCGATCATCGCCCCTGCGGCGATGCGCCGGATCGAGCGCGCCTGCGCGGCGCTGGCGCCGGACAATCTGGTCGAACACGCCTTTGGCCTGCAGCTGCGCGCTGATGCAGGCGGGGGCACAGACGCAGGCGGTCGCTCAGACGCAGGCGCATTTGATTGCACCGTCCATGCCATTGCCGGCGGGATTATCGTCGAATTTGAACCGCATGCGGGCAATTCGTTCGAAGACCATCTGGCCACCGCCGGATCGATGCTGGCGCGATTGTCGAGCGTGGGCGATGTGGCCGAATTGTGCAGCAAAGCGGCGCGCGTGGTGCGCGAGGCGCTCGGCTATGACCGGGTGATGCTCTACCGGTTTCGCCGCGATAACAGCGGCGAGGTGATCGCCGAGGCCACCGCCGAAGGGCTCGAGCCCTATCTCGGCCTGCGCTATCCCAAAGAAGACATTCCCGCCCAGGCGCGCGATCTGTTCCTGCGCAACCGGGTGCGGGTGATCGCCGATATTGCCAGCGAACCGGCCATGATCGAGGCGCAAGAGAGCGACGATAGCGCCCCGCTTGACCTTTCGATGAGCGTCATGCGTTCCTCAGCGCCGGTCCATCTGAAATATATGCGCAATATGGGCGTCGCCGCCTCCTTGACCATTGCGATTGTGCGCCAAGGGCGCTTGTGGGGGCTGATTTCGTGCCACCATTCGCACGCCTTCCTGCCGCCGCGCTCGCTGCGCACGGTGGCCGAAATGTACAGCCAGGTGTTCTCGCTGATGCTCGATCGGCTGTTGATCGAACAATCCGAACGGCTGCGCGCCGATGCCCGGCAATTGCACGATGATTTGCTCAAACGCTTTGCCGGCGGGGCGACCTTGATCCACGATATCGGCCTGATCGAGGACGCTTTGGCCGATATCATCCCGCATGACGGCGTCTCGGTCTGGATGGGGGGCAGCTATCGCGCCCGCGGCAGCGCGCCGAGCGAGCAGCAATTTCGCGCCATGCTGCCTGAATTGAGCGCCGCGCCCACCGATAGCGTGCTGGCCAGCGATGCGCTCAGCGAGCTGATCCCGGCCGCCTCTGCCTGCAGCGAGGAGGTCGCAGGCGCGCTGGTCCTGCCAATTTCACGCTCACCGCGTGAATTTCTGGTCCTGTGGCGCCAACCCCTCAACCAGATTGTGCGTTGGGGCGGAAATCCGGCCAAGAACTTCGTCCCGGGCACCGACCGGCTGGAGCCGCGCAGCAGTTTTGCCGCTTGGGCGCAAACGGTGGAGGGCAATGCCGAGCCGTGGAGCGATGACGAGCTCGCCATTGCTGAGGGTTTGCGGGTCACCCTGCTCGAAGTGGTGCTGCGCATGACCGATGAAATCATGCGCGAACGCTCGCGCGCGCAGGAACAGCAGGATTTGCTGATCGCCGAGCTCAACCACCGCGTGCGCAATATCCTCAACCTCATTCGCAGCCTCGTCGCGCAGTCGCAGAGCGAGGCGCTCTCGGTTGCCAATTTTTCCGAGATTATCGGTGGGCGGATCGCCGCATTGGCGAGCGCGCATGACAATATCACCCGCCAAAACTGGTCGCCGGCCCCGCTTGCCGCTTTGTTCGACACCGAATTGGCCGCCTATGTCGCCAATGCCCCGCTTGCCGGGGCACAGGCACGGTTCGAACAGGCGCGGTTCGATTTGGCCGGCGATGCGGTCGATATCAATCCCGAAGCCTACACCGTGCTCGCTCTGGTGGTGCATGAATTGGTCACCAATTCGGTCAAATATGGCGCGCTTTCCAATGATACGGGGCGCATCGATGTGCGGGCGGTGATGGACGA
>JABSPI010000294.1 GCA_013214365.1 Erythrobacter sp. | reverse complement strand
CCCCTGGCCGCCTCCGGGGCCCACACCCCTGGGGGTCCAGCTCTCTTGGGGGCCAAGGTCCTCCGCCCCTGGGAGCTGGGCAGGAGGGACCCCGTATTGTATATGCACCATATCCGCCCGGATCCCCCCCTCCTGGCCCCCTCCGGGGAGAATTCCCTCCCTCCCTGCCCGGTGGGAGCCAAGGTGGCCCCGGACCCCAGGGAGCTGGCCAGCGGGGAGGGGTGTAGTCCCCCTGGGGCCCTGGCAGGGAGGGGCCGGTACCCCCCGGGGCCGTGTCCGGGGCCAAACCCCCCATGGCCCTCCCCGGGTGCTGGCAGGGTGGTTGTTCACCCCCGGGGGGCGGCCGGGAGGGGCGGTACGGCCACGGGTCCACCCCCGACCACCCTGTCCCCACTTGGGACCCCCCTGGGCCGGCTGCCAGCCCCCCCGGGCCCTCCCGGACCCGGACCGTACCACCCCTGGGGCAGCTAGCCCGGGAGGTGGCCAGCCGGGGGGCCCTGGGACCACAGCATCCATGGATACCCCCCCCGCTGGGCCCGGTGCCAGGGCCGGGGAGTGTCCGGGGATCCCAAGGGAGCTGGCCATCGGCCCGGAGCCCGGGGGCTGGGCAGGGGGGGGACACCGAGGCATGCAATACCAGGGGGGTCCCCCGGGGCCGGCTCCCAGGGCCACGGCACCCAGCCCTCCCCAGGGTAGACCCCCTTGGCCCTCCTGCCCCCGGGCCCGGCCGGGAGGGTGGGTGTCTTGTGTCTTCTCCCCCCGGGTCCCCTCCCGCTGGGCCACACCCCAGGGCAGAGAGGGGAGGGGGGCTAGCATCCAATGCCGGGGTGGCCGGGGAGGCCCGGGGGCGGGCCCAGGGGGAGGGGGATGCCGGGGGGCCCCGCCCGGACCATGCCAGCTACCTGCCCCCCCTGCCCGGCCCCCAGGCCCCCCGGGGGTGCTGACATCCGGACCCGGAGGGAGAGGGGCCGGGGCCCTGGGGCTGGGCCAGGAGGGGGGGGGCCGGGTGGGTCCGGGTCACGAGTCCGCCCTGGGCCCCTCCGGGCCGGCTCCGGGCCCTACCCCCCCTGGGCCCACCTGGTCCGTATCGGCCCGGGCACCGTACCCTGGGAGCGGGCCGGGGGGGGCCCCCAGGGCCAGTACAGCCTACTCCCGCTCCCCGGCCCCCCTGGGCCAGCTCCGGGGGCAGGGACACCAGGGCCCCAAGGGACAGGGAGCGGGTACGGGCTGGCCCCTGGGGGGTGGGCAGGGGGGAGGGGGATAGCGTAGTAGCTCCGTGCACCCTCCCTCCCCGGTACCGCCCCCTGGGCCGCCTCCCGGGCTAACTCCCCTGGGCGGGGCCGGTACCGTACGGGGCCTCCCCCAGGGGGCTGGGAGCTGGGCAGCAGGGGCGCCCCGGCCCGGGAAGTACTGGTTCACTCCCTGGCTCCCTCCTGGCCCGCTCCCAGGGCAGCTAGCATCCCGGGGGACTGGCCGGAGAGGGGGAGGGGGGTTTTCCCTGGGAGCCGGCCGGGGCGGGCCTCCCCGGGCAGTGCGGTCCGGAGTTGGCATCACCGTGGTGCCCCCCTGGGCCCGCCCCCAGGGGAACCACCCCTTCCCGGCCCGGTACCTGGGAGCCAGGGTGCTGTGGGCCCCGGAGGCGGCCAGGGGGGGGGCAGGGCGGCATCTAGGTGTACTCCCCTCCGGGCCCTCCCCCCCGGCCCGCTCCCAGGGGATCCCCACGGGGCGGGGGCCGGTCCGCCGGGGGAGGGCTGCCGTACCCTGGGAGCCGGGCAGCGGGGGCGGGTTGTGGGTGTACGGCCTCACGGTCCTCCCGGCTCCCCCCCGGCCCGCTCCCGGGGTGTGGCCCCCAGGGGGATCCGGACCGTCCCTGCCCAGGGTCCCCTGCCCCCGGAGCCGGCCGGGAGGGGCCCATCCGGTAAGTACGGACAGGAAGTCAGCATCCCCCCCCTCCGGGCCGCACCCGGGGCCAGGGAGGCTACCCGCCCTTGGGGGCCAGGGGTACTGGCATCTGACCCCCGGGGCCCGGGCAGGGGGGAGCCCCCGGTGGACCAGCCCGTCCCAGGGTAGCCCTCCTGGCCGCCCCCCAGGGCCAGAGCACCATGGCGGCCCCGGTCCGGATGCCGGTACGCCCCGGAGGCTGGGGGCCGGCCCAGGGGGGGGACCTGCCCGGACAGTGAGGCCCTGGGCCCCCAGCCAGCCCCCTCCCTCCTGGCCGGCTCCCAGGGGAGGGGCCCCGAGGGCGGTTGGACTCCAGCTGGGGTGGCCCGGTTCCCCCGGGGGCTGGCCAGGGGGGATACTGGATGGCATGCATTCCAGCTGGGGGCCAACTCCCCCCCCCGGGGCCACCCCCCAGGGCCCGACCCGTCCCTTGGGCCCCTAGAGTTGGCTGCCAGCAGGAATGGCCCCGGGGCGGGCCGGGAGGGGGGGTATTTCCCCTGGAGCCATACGTACCGTGGTCCCACTGGCCTCCAGCCCCCAGTACCCCATACCCCCTGTATGCCCCCGGTACCCAGTGCCAGCCCCCCCCGGGCAGTGGCCACCTTGGCTCCGGATCCCAGCTTGTTACCGGTAAATATGGTACCCCCCGGGGGGGAGGGGGCATAGGGACCATGGGGGCCAGGGGGTGCCCGGGGCCGGGGGGCCTCTATTCCGGGCCAATACGGGGCGGAACCGGGGGGGGTCCAGGTTGCCCCGGGCCCGGCCCCCCTCCCCACGGACCGGTACCAGGGGGAATTCACCCGTACTCCCGCCCCGGGGGGGCCAGCCAGCTCCCGGACCCTCCCCTGCCAGCCCGGGGGGGGTAGGTATTTACCGGTAACTGGCCTCGGGGCCCAAGGGGAGTGGGACCGGGAGGGGTGCTGAACCAGGGGGAGTACACCCCTTACCCCGTAGGTACCAGCCCCTCCCCCCCGAGCCCGGATCCGTTCATACTGATATCAACATCCATGGACACCCTCCCCCCTGGGGAGGCCCGGAATATCATGCTGGCCCGCCGGGAGGCGGGGGGGGCCGGGGGGGGCATGTTCCGGCCGGGGATGGGTGGGGGGCCCGGGCGGGGAGGTGGTCAGGTGGCCCCCCTCTCCGAGGATATCCACTCCATATGGGGCCGCCCCCCCGGGAATAGTACCGTATTTATCACTAATTACGGTCAAACTGGCACCGGAGCTGGAGGGCCAGGGGGCGGCCTCCCGGCCCAGGGTACCAGGGAATCCCTATGGAAGTGTGCCCGGGGGGCCCCGGCCCTGCCCTGGACAGATACGGGCACTCCCCCGGGAGGGGATCCAGGTTGCTCCGGGCCCGGGCCGCCGCCCTAGGCCCCCTGGGAGTTGATATTCCCTGTATTCCGGGCCAAAGTGGATCCGGAGCTGGACGGGGCGGCCCGGCATCTGTTCCCCCCTCCACAGGGATTCCTCCAGGGCGGGGAGGGCCGGAGCACCCTGGCGTCCCTGTGGCCCCGGATGGCCCGGATCAACGAGAGATTCACGGTCATTCTCCGGGGCTCCCCGGGGGGCCAGTCCCAGGCTGCACACCCGGGTGACCCTGTGGCCGTGTGCCCCCGCCGCCCCGGCCCGACCAGCCCCCCTCCTGCCCCGCTCCCGGGCCCCAGGGGAATGCCGGCATCTCTGTCCGGGGAGCCAGGGGCCGGGGGCCTGGGGGGCGGCCCAGGGGGGTACCAGCCGGGGAGGTAGAGGCCCTGGCCCCCCAGCCCTCCCGGGCTCCCCCCTGGCCAGCTCCCAGGCTCCGGGCGCCACCTCTCTCACTGGCTTCGGGCCCTAGGGGTCCTGGCCCTGGGAGGGCGCCCGGGGGGGGCCACGGGGACCAGGGTATCACTGATGTGTCCCTCCCGCCCGGCCCCCAGGGGAATACAGGCATCCCGGTGGCGGGCCTGCGGGCCCAGGGGACCCAGCCCGAGGGGGGGAGGGGCCGGGAGGCCCCCGGGGCGGTACTAGTGTGTCCCCCCCTAGCCAGCTATCCAACCCCGGTGGCCAGTGGTACTCCGTGGAACCCCG
>JABSPI010000293.1 GCA_013214365.1 Erythrobacter sp. | reverse complement strand
AATGGGCGCAACGATTGTCCACCGCATGCTCAGCCAATTGTTCGCCGCGCGCGGGGTGCGGGTGGATCACACCTATCAATTGAACACCGGCGGCAACACCGATTTCATGAATATGATGGACCGTGAGCGGATTGGATCGAAGAAGATTTCGAAAACCAATGCGGTGCAAAGCGCTCTGAGCGAACGGCTTGCTGATGAGAATATCGTCATCGGTCCGTCCGAATATGTGCCGTTTCAAAAGGATAACAAAGTGTGTTTCCTGCGCATGGAGGGTGAGCAGTTTGGCGGCATACCGATGAATGTCGAAATGCGCCTTTCGGTCGAAGACAGCCCCAATGCCGCGGCCTGTGTGGTTGACGCGATCCGTTATTGCAAAGTCGCACGCGAGCTCGGCATGGCCGGCGCGCTCACCGTGCCCAGCGCCTATTACTGCAAACATCCCCCGGTGCAGATGCCCGAGGAAGAGGCGGAAAAGCTGCTTGAGGCGCAATTTGGCGCTTTGCGCCACGCCGCGGAATAGGCGTTTGGGCCACCACACAAGATGCAGAGCGAGGCGATGAAGTGGTGAACCATGCCATCATTCTGGCTGCGGGGCTGGGGCAAAGGTTGCGCGCGCGATCGGCGAGCAAGCCCCTGACACAGGTCCACTCCCTCTCGCTCATCGAGATAGGCGTGCGGCAATTGCACGCGGCCGGAATTGCCCATATCGTGGTGGTAACAGGGCACGAGGCGGACCGCGTCGAGGCGCATATCGATGCGCTTGCACACCGGCTTGACCTTGATCTTCGCTGCGTGCGGCTGGAGGATTGGAGCCGCCCCAACGGGTGGTCGGTGATCGCGGGCGCGGGCGCGGTTGATGCGCCGTTTGTGTTGGTTATGGCTGACCATATGTTTGGCGATGGATTGCTCGCACGCCTTGCCGGGCAATCGCTCGATAAATGCGATGTGGTGCTGGCAACTGACCGGGTCGACAATCCTCTGGTCGATCCCGATGACGCGACCTGGGCGGCGCGCGATGATCAGGCGCGTATCACCGCAATCGGCAAACATATCGCCCCCTATGACGCGGTGGATTGCGGTGCGTTTCTGGCCAATGCGGCGCTGCCGCGTGCAATCGAAAGCGCAATTGCCAGAGGTGCGGCGGGAAGCTTGTCTGACGGTATGCAGGTTCTGGCCGATGCGCGCCGGGCAATGACGATGGATATTGCAGGGGCTTGGTGGCTGGATGTCGATGATCCGCGTGCGCTCGATCTGGCGCTCGATCAGGCGCCCGATCACCTCGATTGCGTGCGCCGCGCGGCGGTGGCTGATGGCGGTGGGGGCGGCGATGTCGGTTGAGACGCGTCCGGTTTTGCTCGATGTAACGCGGCTGATCTCGCGCATTTGGACGCGCCGCCGCGCGACCGGGATTGATCGTGTGTGCTATGCCTATGTGCGCCACTATCGCGCCCGTGCCCACGCAATGGTGCAACATCGCGGGATCATCAAAGTGTTGAACGCGGCCGCATCGGACGAATTGTTTGACCTGTTGCTGGCGCCATCAGCGGGTTTTCGCGCGCGCTTTGCCGCGATTTTGGCGCGGCTTTGGTTTCAGACCATGCCCGACCGGGCGATTGCCGGATCGGTTTATCTTAATGTCTCGCACACCGATTTCGATTTGCCCGCACATTGGCATTGGGTGGAACGTCATGGCTTGCGCGCGGTATATTTGATCCACGATCTGATCCCGATTTTGCACCCTGAATTTTCGCGCCCGCACGCGGTCAAACGCCACACGGACCGGGTGCAGATGGCGCTGCGCGGTGCGGACCGGATCGTGGTCACCTCACAAACCGTGGCTGACCAGATCGGTGACTATGCCGCCCTTTGCGAATTGCCGCGCCCCGATTGCGTGATCGCCCCGCTCGCCGGGGAAAGTTTTGACGATGCTTTTGTGCCCGGCGGCCTTGGAGTGGCCAATGCCGATCAACCCGCTTGGGGCACCGCGCCGCCTTATTTCGTGTCGGTAGGGACCATCGAACCGCGCAAGAACCATGCGCTTTTGATCGATGTCTGGCGCGCTTTGGCGCTGCGTCTGGGCGCGCGGGCGCCGCGTCTGGTTCTGGTCGGGCAGCAAGGGCCGCTCTCGGGCGATATCCTTGCGCCTCTGGATAATGATCGCACGCTTGGCGCATTGATCGATTGGCGCAAAGATTGCCGTGATGCCGAATTGGCGCATTTGATCCACGGCGCAGCAGGGGTGCTATGCCCGAGCCGGGCGGAAGGCTATGGCCTGCCTGTGATCGAGGGGTTGGAGATGGATAAGACCGTGCTGGCAAGCGATATTGCGATCTTTGAAGAAATCACTCAGGGGCAGGCGCAATTGCTTGGCCCTGATGACGTGCAGGCATGGGTGCAGGCGATTGCCGGTTTGATCGCGCGCGCTGATTTGCTGACCGAACCTGATTTGCCCGCTTCCCCCGAACCGCGCCCGCCATTTCGCGCGCCGCAATGGGTCGATCATTTCGTCCGGATCGACGCGGTCACCGGCCCCTGTATTGCGGATCAATCGACCCCTTGTGTGGACAGTCTTGCAGCATGATCGAACGCCTCAAAAACCTCTCTGCACTGGTGTGGATTACTCTGATCGTGCCGACCTTTCTGGCGATCCTCTATTTCGGTGTGTTGGCGCAGGATATTTACATTTCCGAAGCGCGCATCGTCGTGCGCAATCCCGACAATGCGCCGCCCGCCGCGCTCGACCTTGCGCTCAACCAGACGGGGCTGGGCTCGGCGCGCGAAGGCAATGATGCGGTGATCGCCTATCTGCATTCGCGCCAAGCCATCGAAGAGGGCAATCAAGACGGATTATTCACCGCCGCCTATTCGCACGAAGATATCTTCTGGTTCGACCGGTTTGGCGGCCTGGGCGGGACCAGTAACGAGCAGTTTTACCGCTATTTTCAGGACTGGTTGAGCGTTGAGGAAGGCAATTCGACACAGGTCCTCACTATCCGTGTGAGCGCGTTCGATCCGGTCGAGGCGCAAGCGATCAATCGCCGTCTGGTTGCCCAGTCGGAGGCTCTGGTCAACAGCCTGTCAGGGCGTGCTCAGGCTGATATGGTTGCGATTGCCGAGGCTGAGGTGGAGACGGCGCTGGAGGAGGCGCGCAAGGCGGCGGTGGAATTGGCCCGGTTCCGCGACCAGAGCGGGATTGTCGATCCGGCGCAGGAATCCGAAGTCGGCTTGCAATTGATTTCCAAGCTTCAGGATGAATTGATCGCGGCGCAAACCCGCTTGCGGCAATTGCGCACCTACACGCCCGATGCGACCCAGATCCCCTATCTCCAGACCCAGATCCGCGAATTGGAAGACGAAATTGCCAGCGCGCGCCGCGAATTGACAGGTGGGCGCGCCTCTTTATCGGCGGCCTTTGCCACCTATCAGGAATTGCAGATCAACGCCCAATTTGCTGAAAGCCAGCTCGCCGCGACCCGCGCCAGCTTGCAAGAGGCCCGCGCCGAGGCGCGCCGCAAACAGACCTATCTGGAGGAGATTTCCGCCCCCAGCCTGCCCGATTATCCGATGGAACCGCGCCGCATACGCAGTATCATCGCCGCTATCCTGCTGGGCATTTTGGCTTGGGGCATTGCCTCGATGTTGGCGATCGGCATTCGCGAGCACCGCGATTGATGGAAAGAGCGACCGCCTCACCAGACGATACCGCCCCCGCGCCCGCCGCAATCGCGCAGCGCGGCGGGGCGACGCCGGTGTCTTTGGGCGAGCATATGGCGGTGCAATTGCGGGTGATCGATGCATTGTTGCGGCGCGAAATGCTAACCCGTTATGGCCGTCACAACATCGGGTTTATGTGGCTGTTTGCTGAACCCATGTTGTTCACTGTCGGGGTGGCGATTTTGTGGTCCGCGACCAAATCGATCCATGGCAGCGATCTACCGATCGGGGCGTTTGCGTTGACCGGATATTCCAGCGTGCTGTTGTGGCGCAATATGCCGGGCCGTTGCATCGGCGCGCGGCAGGCCA
>JABSPI010000292.1 GCA_013214365.1 Erythrobacter sp. | reverse complement strand
GGTTTGTATGTCGATGGCACCGGCGCATTGCAGCGCGGCGACCTGCTCAGCGTGTCGCAATGGGCGCATTGGTTAACCTGGGCGTTTCAGGTGATGCCGGTCTTCTTTCTGGTCGGGGGATATTCCAACCGGGTGAGTTGGGAGGCCAGCTTGAAAAAGGCACAGCCCGGCCAGACCGGCGTTTACCGCGACTGGTTGGCGGCGCGGGTGCAGCGTTTGATCGCACCCACTTTCCCGGTTTTGCTGTTATGGGCTGTGCTGGCGGTGGTGATGACGCAGGTCGGGCTTGACCGGGCGCAGATCCGGATGGCGACCGAAGCAGCCCTGATCCCGGTCTGGTTTCTGGCGGTCTATCTGCTGGTGACTGCGTGCACGCCGCTCGCGCTCAAAGCGTGGAAACGCTTCGGCTGGCTGAGTTTCGCGATCTATATCCCGATTGTGATGGGGGTTGATTACCTGACCTTTGCGCATGATGTGCCTTACCTCAATTTCACCAATTTCCTGTGGGTTTTCCTTGCTCTGCATCAATTGGGATTTGCCTGGCGCGAAGGGCGATTTGAACGCAGTCTGGTGTCCGGATTGTGGTTTGTGGTGGGGCTTGGCGTGCTGGTCTCGATCACGGTTTATGGCTTCTATCCGGTTTCCATGGTGTCCGCCCCTGACGGCTTTTCCAATTCGATGCCGCCGACCTTGGCTCTGTTTGCCCTCGGGGTGACGCAGACCGGCCTGGTGCTCACCTTGGAGAAAGCGGGGCGCCGGATGCTGTCCAATCTGCGCATTTGGACCGCAACCGTCCTGCTCAACGGGATGATCATGACGGTCTATTTGTGGCATTTGACCGCCTTTGTCCTGGTGATGACCCTGACGTGGCTGCTGCTGGATGGGTTTGGCCTTGGTAGCGTGCCGGGCAGCGGGCAATGGTGGATCACCCGTCCGGTGTGGCTGGCGATTTATATCGCCGCTTTGTTGCCAATGATTGCGGTGTTCGGGCGTTATGAACGCACGTTTCAACCGATCCGCGGCGATGGGCGCACCGTGCCCAAAGCGCGAGTGGTTGCCGGAGTGGTGCTGATCTGCGCCGGCTTGGCCGCAACCGCAGGGGTCACAATCGCCAGCCCCGACAGCTGGTCCGGGATCCGCATCGCGGTGGTCGCCGCGCCATTTATCGGGGCGGCATTGCTGGGCTTTGGTCCGATCTACCGTCCGTCCAAGACATAAAAGGCGCAAGGCCAGGCGTGCAGTTGCGGGCACAAGACGGCCGGCAAACGCGTCCTCTTTTGGCCTTTTAGGCGAACATATAATCGCGCGTTATCGGCAAAGCGCGGCGGTTGCGGGTGAACTGGATCTGGTAATTGCCCATGCCGCCGCTTTCAAAGGCGGCTGTGGCGCCGGACAGATAGAAGGTCCACATCCGGTAAAACCTCTCATCGAACATAGCGATGATCGCTTCTTTGTGTTCTTCGCATTTGGCATACCAAGCGCGCAGGGTTTTGGCATAATGCAGCCGCAGCGTCTCGATATCGGTGTGGATCAGGCGCGATTTTTCTGACGCTGCGAGGGTTTCGGACAGAGCCGGGATATATCCGCCGGGGAAGATATATTTGGATGTAAACGCATCGGTTGTGCCCGGCCCGCCAAACCGGCCGATTGTATGGAGCAGCATCACACCGTCATCATTCAACAAATTGGCGCAGGCATTGAAAAAGGTTTCAAACTGCGGGCGACCGACATGTTCGAACATGCCCACTGAAACGATCCGGTCAAATGTCACGCTGCTTTTGGCAAGATCGCGGTAATCGATCAGCTGGAATTTCACCTTGTCAGCCACCTGCGCTTCGGCGGCGCGCATCTGGGCGAGCGCGAATTGTTCTTGCGAGAGGGTGATTGCGGTCACGTCCACATCGAAATGGCGCGCAAGATAGATCGCCATTCCGCCCCAACCGCATCCTATATCGAGAACCCTTTGCCCTTTTTCCAGCGCGAGCTTGGCGGCGATATGGGCAAGTTTTGCGGTTTGCGCCTCACCCAGCGTGGTGACCCCTTCATCCCAATACGCGCAGCTATATTGCATATGTTCGGGATCAAGCATCAGCTGGTACAGGTCATTGCCTATATCATAATGATGCGCGACATTGGCTTGCGACGAGATGGCTTGATTGAAGGAGGCGCGCACGAATTTTGCTCGGCGACTTAATTCCGAGAGCATCGAGGTGCCCTTGATTTTGCCGCCGCGTTCCCATGGCTTGTTGGCGCGCAGCAATTGAACCAATTGCATCACATCGCCCTGATCGATGCGGATACGTCCGTCCATGAACGCCTCACCTGCACCCAGTCGCGGGTCGAATAGAATGTCGCGCGCAACCTTGTTGTCGGTCAAGGTGACGGCCACATTGGGGAAGCCTGCGGTGGGCGTTCCAATCGTGCGCGAAACGCCCGAGGGCAGAGTTACTTTGAGCTCACCTCTGGTGATAATTTTCCCGAGGAAATTATCGATGAGGCTATCGCTCACTCAGCGGCCTCTTTCAGGTCCTTATCGAACCGCCAGCTTGGAACTTCGCCAATTTCGCGCAGGCGCGCGCTCTCGCGTTCCATATATTCGCGGGTCATCGGGATCGCGGTGCGGTCTTTCACATATTGCACCTGCCAATTGATGATCGACCCGTTGCGGAAACTCTGCTCCGCCCCGGCGAGATAGAACAGCCACATGCGGTAAAACACCTCGTCATACATCTCGACGATTTCATCGCGGTGCATTGCGGTGCGATTGTACCATTCTTCCAAAGTATGGCTGTAATGGAAGCGCATGGCTTCGACATCCATCACCTGCCAACCGTTTTTCTCGCTTTGCGTGACCAGTTCAGACAGGGCCGGAATATAGCCGCCGGGGAAGATATATTTGCGGGTCCAGGCATCGGTGTAGCCCGGTGGTCCGCTGCGCCCGCAACAATGCGAGATCATCACACCGTCTGATTTGAGCAGGCGGTTGGTGTGCTCGAAAAATTGCGGATAGTGGATCGTGCCAACATGTTCGAGCAGGCCGACGCTGGAAATGCGGTCAAATTCGCCTTCGACATCGCGGTAATCGCACAATTCGAACTTGACCTTGTCATCAACGCCCAGCTCTTTCGCGCGTTCGTTGGAAAAGGCGATCTGGTCAGGCGCCAGAGCCACGCCCAGAACTTCGCAATCATACATTTTGTTGAGATAAAGCGCGAAGCCGCCCCAACCACAGCCAATATCAAGCACCCGCATCGGCTTGCCGCCATTATCCTCGGGGCGCTTGAGGAACATTTTTGAGGCCAGATGCGCCTTCTTGTCCATCTGCGCCTGTTCCAGCGATGTGGCTGCCGGATCCTCGCGGTAATAGGCCATAGTGTATTGGCGGTCTTCGTCGAGGAAGCGTTCGTACAGCTCGCGCGTGAGATTGTAGGTGTGTTCGGCATTGGCCCGCGCAGAGCTGCGCAGATTGATCCCGTCAAACGCGGCTTTCACCTTCTGCACCGCCTGGCGCACCGCCCCCTTGGCGTGGAGCGATGTGTCGCCCAAATGCTTGGTGTTCATGGTCAGCATCAAGATCATGTCGCGCACATCGTGCGGTTCTTCGATGACTATCCACCCCCACATAAATGCCTCGCCCGCGCCCAATTGCGGGTAGCGCACAATATGATTGGCGGCCTTTTTATTGGTCAGGCGCACCCGGATTGGACCGGGGCGACCGCCTTCTTCTGGTGGGTATTCACCGCCCGGACCATATGTGTAGGTTTGGCCATCGTAATCGGTCACGATCAACTGGCCTTGTTTCACCGCCTTGGTCAGAAATTTGTCGAGTAGCCACATGGTGCAAGCAGTCCCCTTCTGCTGATAACCATACGAATTTGGCGCGTTAAAGGTTACGATGTCAATCGGATAAAGATATTTGATTTACCCAGACAATATTGGACGCAAATCCGCCGCCCGATTGGATGCCGGGATCAGATCAAATACCAGCATACCATTGATAGTCGCCCAGATCCTCCCAGAACCCGCCTTTGCCGCCG
>JABSPI010000030.1 GCA_013214365.1 Erythrobacter sp. | reverse complement strand
TGATGCCAACCGGCAATTATGGCGAGGATCTGCTCAAACTGGCGCAATGGTTCCGGTCCAAATTGCCCGATTACGAACGGTTCAAAGTGCTCGAGGCGCAGGCCCACGCGATTATCGAGGGTCGCAACGACATTTGAGAGTGTCACTTTTTTGGGACGCTCGCACACGTCTTGCAAATTTTGCGTGAAGCGCCTTTAAGCGGCGCTTTACTGCCCCTATCTATGCTTCAACCACAAGGGGAAGCGCAAATGTCACTCAGTGCGCAGGCATTGCAAAGCGAACGCGACCGGATCGCGAACATGGTGCTTGACCTCGTCAAGGCGCGCGGGGCCGAGATGTCCTATGCCAGCGTCCACGCCGAGAGCGGATTGTCGCGCGCCCGGTTTGAGCAGATTTTTGCCGATTATGACGAATTGTTCGACGCGGTGGCGCAAATCTGGCTCGCCGAACATTTGCAAGTGATGGAAGAGGTGCTGGCCAGCGACCTGCCTTCCAATCGCAAAATGTACGAATTTTTCCGCCGCCGCTTCATCATCTCGCGCGAGCGTTTCCGCGCCGACCCGGCCACCTTCACCATGCTGTGCGAAATGGGCGCGGCGAATATGGAAAAGGTGCGCAGCTATGTCGATCTGGCCGACCATTATCTGTGCGAGATCATCGTGCAGGCGCAGGCCGATGGCTATTTTGCCGGGCTTGAAATCGACGAGGCGCTGTCTTTGATCAATCAAATGGTGTCGAACTACACCTTGCCCGATGCGTTGATCTATCTGGGCGACAAATTGACCGAAGAAAAGCTGGCGCAGATCACCGACACGATCTTTATCGGCCTGTCCGCCGAAACCGGCGATGCGGCAAGCGGCATCAATACGATCCGCGTCGCATCCTAATCGGTCCTTTGATCATTTTGCGCGCAATGCGGCGTGTTAGTCGCGCCGTTTAAACTGCAGCACATTGGCAGGGCGCTTTGGCTGGGGCGGCAAGGTCCCGCGATTTTCGGACAAAGCGTATTTGAGGCTCGCCCCGACCGATAGGATCGAGACGATCACGATCACTGTCGCCCAGACCCAATGCGGCAGGAACAGCGCATCTTCGATAGCGCCCGTATCCGAGCGCATGATCTGGCCGCCAATGCTGGCTTCCTCGCTGTAGAGATAGCCCAGATCAGCCATCACGCTGAGCGCGCCGAGCATGCCGAGAAATTGCAGCGTGAAGCGGATCAGACCAGCGGGCGCCTTCCACGCGATCGCCGCCAACGCCGCCCCGGTCAAAGGCAGGACCGCATAGCCNACATTAGAGCGGACATAGAGGATGACCGAGAGGAATATCGCCCCGGCCATACCCCACAATGCCGGGCGCCACAGCTTGGGATGCGCGCTCGCCATGATCAATCCCGACCCGACCAGAACCGGCGCAAGCGGGCCGCCAGCTGCATAGATTGCGCGGGTCATACGGCCGGCATCGGGATCAAGCCGGATTTCGGCCACTCCCGACCCATCAGCAAAAATCATCAGGCGCGCAAATTCCTGCCCCATCATCAAAGCCGCAAGGCCATGGCCCATTTCGTGAAACCAGGTGGTCAGGATCACGAAGGGATAGATCAGATAATTGCCGCCGGGCAGCGCCGGGAGCCACAGAGCCAGCAGCACGGCAATGATTAACCGGCCCACCTGTTCGGCTTGGCTTCCCGGGGTGACCCTTGGCCCGGTCGCCATGGTTACGCCGCCGCTTGCGACGCGGAGGTCGGGCTTACAGCCGCGGCCTCATCGGCAGAAATCGCCTTGCCGTCAGGGCCCACTTTCATGCGATACCGCTCGCGCGCTTCTTCGTCCTCGGCGCGCTGCTCTTGCAAGAGCGACCAGGTCGCAAGGAACAGCCCCGCCACCAGCGGCCCCAGAACAATACCGGCAAATCCGGCGATCGAAATGCCGCCCAAAGTGGTCACCAGAATGAGCCAGTCGGGGATCCCTGTATCGCGGCCCACGAGGATCGGGCGCAGGACATTGTCGACCGAGGAGATGATAATAAAGCCCGCCGCCAGCACAAACACGCCCGACCACACTTCGCCCGTCACAATCAACCAGATCCCCGCCGGCGCCCAAACCAGAGCGGTGCCGATCGCCGGGATCAGCGCCAAAATGGCCATCAACACGCCCAGCAGCAGCGCCGAGGGCACGCCCGCAATCGCCAGCATAATGCCGCCCAATGTCCCCTGGACGAGGCCAACAACCCCCGACCCCTTGATCACTGCGCGCACAATCCCGAGGAAGCGCGCGGCCAGATGATCGGCAATCTCGCGCTCAATCGGGGCCGAATGCAGGATGGTCTCACCAATCCGATTGCCATCGCGCAGCAGGAAGAACAGGACATAAAGCCCGATGCTGAAGCTGAGAAAGAAGCCCAGCGCACCGCTGCCGATCGAGACTGCCTGCTGTGCGATCAGCCCGGCACTTTCGCCCAGCAATTCTTCGAGCCGCTGTTGCACGACTAAGGCATCGGCAAGGTTCATATCTCGGGCGATGCGCTGCGCTGCGTCGGGCAGCATGGCATAGGTGCTGTCGAACAGACCAACCAGATCAATCGGGTCGGCACGCAACCGCGCAACCAGATTGACCGCCTCATTGGCCACCAGAGATCCGATCCATAATGCCGGCAAAAGCACCGCCACAAAGATAATCAGCAAGGTCAAGGACGCGGCAAGGTTGCGCCGTCCGCGCACTTTTTTGAGCGTCCAAAGATAAAGCGGTTGGAACATGATCGCAGCCAGAGCCGACCACAAAAGCGGACCCGCAAATGGCCAGGCCACCCAGATCATCAGCACCGATACAGCGGCGAGCAGGAGCAGGAAGCTCCCGTGCTCAAGGGTGGAGGGGTCGTTCGGATCAGGATGTGACATGGCTTTAAGTCTCGGGCTTTACCGATCAAACATCAAGAGCGCATCAACCCCCAATGCCATGGATCAGACGTCCAGATTGGCGACATTGAGGGCGTTGTCTTGGATGAATTCGCGCCGCGGTTCGACCACATCGCCCATCAGGCGGGTGAAAATCTCATCGGTCACATCGGCATCTTCGACTTTCACCTGCAACAAAACGCGGTTTTCCGGGTCGAGCGTGGTTTCCCACAATTGCTCAGGGTTCATCTCGCCCAGGCCCTTATAGCGGCTGATTGAGAGGCCCTTGCGGCCCGCGGCCAACACCGCATCGAGCAATTGGCTCGGCCGGGTGATGGCATCTTCGCTGAGCGTTGCGGCGGTGTCTGCGCCATCGCTGTCGGCGTCCTCGGCTGGCTCCTCGCCGGCGGTCTCGCTGCCACCGGCTTCGGCCGCTTTGATGAGGCGCACCGCATCGCCATAGGCGTCGGCCATGGGCCGGGCGAGGCCGTGGAGTTTGAGCGCTTCGGTGCTGGTCAGGAAACGTGCGTCAATCTCATGCACGTCGGTCACGCCGCGCCACAGCCGCGAAAACTGGACTGTGCCGCCCTCGCGCACGCTGACGCTCCAACTGGCATCGGCATCGCCCGCTTCGAGCCGGGCAGCGGCACTTTCGAGCGCCGCGATACGGTTGGTATCGGACAGGCCCGGATCAAGCGCGCCTGATAGCGCCATTTGCTCGATCACGCTGCGATCATAGCGGCGCGGGACAAAAGCGATCAGGTTTTTAAGCCGCAGCGCCGCATCGACAAGACCGCGCAGATCCTCACCCGAGCGCGCCCCGCCCGGGGTTTCGAGAATGCGCCCTTGAAGGCCCGCATCGACCAGATAGCGGTCGAGCGCGGCCTGATCTTTGACATAGACCTCGCTCTTGCCCTTCGCGACCTTGAACAAAGGCGGTTGGGCAATGAACAGATGCCCTGCACGCACGATTTCGGGCATTTGCCGGTGGAAGAATGTCAGCAACAAGGTGCGGATATGCGCGCCGTCGACATCAGCGTCGGTCATGATCACGATCTTGTGATAGCGCAGTTTTTCGATGTCGAATTCATCGCGGATCCCGGTGCCCATCGCCTGAATCAGCGTGCCGACCTCTTTCGATGAGATGATCCGGTCGAACCGAGCGCGCTCGACATTGAGGATCTTACCGCGCAGCGGCAGGATCGCCTGATATTGGCTGTCGCGCCCGCCTTTGGCTGAGCCGCCGGCCGAATCCCCCTCGACCAGGAACAATTCGGCTTTGGTCGCATCGCGTTCGCGGCAATCGGACAATTTGCCGGGCAAGGAGGCGACGCTCATCGCGCCCTTGCGGCTCATCTCGCGCGCGCGTTTGGCCGCTTCGCGCGCGGCGGCGGCGTCGATTATCTTTTGAATGATCGCTTTGGCGTCATTGGGATTTTCCTCCAGCCATTCATTCATTTTCTCGCCCATAAGCGATTGCAGCGGCTGGCGCACTTCGGAGGAGACCAGCTTGTCCTTGGTCTGCGAGGAGAATTTGGGATCGGGCAGTTTGACGCTGACAATCGCGGTCAGTCCCTCGCGCATATCTTCGCCTGACAAGGACACTTTGGCCTTGCCCAGCATGCCCGAACGCTCCGCATAATTGTTGAGCGTGCTGGTCAAAGCGGCGCGGAATGCGGCCAGATGGGTCCCGCCGTCGCGCTGGGGGATGTTGTTGGTGAAGGTCAGGACGTTTTCGTAATAGGAATCGTTCCATTCCAAAGCGACATCGATCCCGATCCCGTCCTTTTCGGCCGAAACCGAAATCGGCTCATCAATCAGCGCCTCTTTGTTGCGATCGAGCCATTTGACGAACGCGGAAATCCCGCCCTCATAAAACATGTCGTGTTCCGACACCTCTTCGTGGCGGCGATCACGGATCAGGATGCGCACGCCGGAATTGAGGAAAGCAAGTTCGCGGTAGCGATGTTCCAGTTTTTCAAAATCAAATTCGGTGACGTTTTTGAACGTGTCGGTTGAGGCTTTGAAAGTGACCCGTGTGCCCTTTTTGAACCCGTCTTTGTCGGGGTTCTGCTCCACTTTGGGCGCGTCGCCTTTGATCTCGAGGCTGTTGACCGCATCGCCATGCTCAAACCGCATCCAATGCTCTTTGCCATCGCGCCAGATTGTCAGCTCGAGCCATTCAGACAGCGCATTGACCACCGATACACCCACCCCGTGCAGGCCGCCCGACACTTTGTAGGCGTTGTCATCCGAGGTGTTCTCGAACTTGCCGCCGGCATGCAGCTGGGTCATGATCACCTCAGCAGCAGAGACGCCCTCTTCCTTGTGCATGCCCACCGGAATGCCGCGGCCATTGTCTTCGACCGAGACGCTGCCATCGGGATTGAGCTCGATCAGGACCAGATCGCAATGCCCCGCCAGCGCTTCGTCGATGGCGTTGTCGGACACCTCAAACACCATGTGGTGCAGGCCCGAGCCGTCATCGGTGTCGCCAATATACATGCCCGGGCGCTTGCGCACCGCATCAAGACCTTTGAGAACCTTGATCGAATCCGCGCCATAATCGCTTTGATTGGGGCTTGCGCCGGGGCCCGTTGTGGGGCTGGTTTCGGGCGCGGCTGCGGCGTCGTTGGTGCCGTCGTTTGAAGTGTTGTCGTCCATCTCTCTAATATAGGCGCGCCGGGGCGATTTCCCAAGTTTTCAGAGCGTTTCGCGGCGGCTTTTCCACCGCCTCAAACGCTCTGGCCTGATCATCTGATTGGCGAATGGGTCATCGGGTGCCTGACCCGGCTGATGGCGGGCCGGGAAGGGGCTGAGAAAATGCACTTTTGGCGCGTTCGAGCGGCTCTTCGCCCGGCGGGGATGCGTGCCGCCGGCGGCGCTAAAAATCGCTGCGTGCACGGTCTTGGGCGGTGCATTATCCCGGGTAAAGCGCGAACAAATGCTTTGCCCTGCTTGCTGCATGCTGCGGGCAGGGTAAGGTTGCCTCCATGACCATAACCAAACAGACCGGCGCACTCGCCGATGATATGCGCGCCCGCCTTGCAGAGCCGTTCGGCAGTTTTCCTGCGATCTTGCGCGCGTGGGCGGCGGGGCAGCCGGATAAGCCGGCCTTGATCGATGATCGCGGCACTTTGTGCTGGGGCGAGTTGGTCGATCGGGTCGAGCGGTTGGCCGCCCGGTTGATCGAGACCGGGCTGGAGCGTGGGCAGTCGGTGGCGATTTTGGGGACCAGCACGATCGATTATGCGGTGGTGTTTCTGGCCGCGATGCGCGCTGGCGGGGTGGCCGCGCCGCTCACCACCAGCGCCTCGCGCGAGCAATTGCAGGGTATGGTTGCCGATTCAGGGGCGCGCCACCTGTTCATTGACGCCGCCAAAGCGGCCGAATTGGGCGCGGATTTCGCGCCGGGCCTTGACCATGTGCGGTTGGAAGAGGCGCAGCAATGGATGGCGCCAGCAGGCACCACGGCGCCCGATTTTGACCCTGAGCAAACCGACCCTTTCAACATCATCTATTCCTCGGGCACGACCGGCATCCCCAAAGGGATTGTGCATTCGCACCTGATGCGTTGGCGGCAATTTGCCTCGACCGCCTTTTCCTATCTCGATGCGGGCGTGCCGGTGCGCTCTTTGGCCTCGACCCCGCTCTATTCCAACACCACAATGGTCGCGTTTTTGGCCGCGCTTCTGGCGGGCGGAACATTGCGGATAATGGGCAAGTTTGATTGCGGTCGCTGGCTTGAATATGCCCAGCATGACCGCACCACGATCACCATGCTGGTGCCGGTGCAATACCAACGCCTGATGGATTTTGCCGGGTTTGACGATGTCGACCTGTCCTCGCTGGCGATCAAATATTGCACCTCTGCGCCGTTTCCCGCCCCGCTCAAACGCGAGGTGTTGGCGCGGATGCCGGGCGGTCTGATCGAGATTTATTCGATGACCGAGGGCGGTGTTGTCTGCTTGCTGGCGGCGCATGAATTTCCCGACAAATTGCACACGGTCGGTCGCCCCGCGCCCGGCAGCGAGCTCAAAGTGCTCGATGACAATGATCAACCGGTGGCGCCCGGCACGCCGGGCAATTTAATCGGTCGCAGCCAGACGATGATGTCGGGTTACAAAAACCGTCCCGACAAAACCTCAGAGGCGCAATTTGTCGACGATGCCGGCGATGTGTGGATGCGGATGGGCGATATTGCGCGGGTCGACGAAGACGGCTTTGTCGAACTGGTCGGGCGCGCCAAGGACATGATTATTTCCGGCGGTTTCAATATCTATCCCACCGATCTGGAGGCCGAGTTGGAGCGCGAACCAGATGTGATCGAGGCCGCCGTGGTCGGGATCGCCTCGCGCCAATGGGGTGAGACCCCGGTGGGCTTTGTGGTGTTGGCGCCAGAGGCGCGCGGGTGTGAGGATGTGCTCGTCAGCGTCAATGCGCGGCTGGGCAAGACCCAGCGATTGTCCGCGCTCCACCCGATTGACGAAATGCCGCGCAGCCATATTGGCAAGCTTTTGAAGAGCGAATTGCGCGAAAAAGCCGAGCGGCTTGACTGACAAGCGGCCCGGCTATTCGTGGGTTTGCGGCCGCGCGCTGGTCAGATGATCAGCGCGTTGAAACTTGCGCCGCTCAGCATCAATGCAGCGATGAGAGCGAGGGTTTTTTCGAAGAGGGATTGCATCAATTTGCTCCTTTTAGAGTTCTTGTTGGCGGGCACACATTGGCGCGCGGCCCGTATGTGATGACAAGTAGTCGATCAGGTGTAACATTATTACCACTCGGCGCATTTAAATTTTTAAACATCGCAGTTCAAAAACATCATCACTCGCACATTCTTTGCATAAATAACGCAGTCGGATGCGCCTCAAGGTGCCCTAAAGGGACCTAAGAGGGTCAGAGGGGCACTGAGCAGGTCATGCAATGCGCGCGAGCGGGTGGAGACGCGGCCACCATTCGGGGGGGAGAATTGGTTGACCGCGTCTCGCTCGCTGCCTTGTTCGATCGGCCTGATCGAGCCGGCTGTGAAAACCCCGATCCCGGCGCCCTATAGGGGGAGGGGCGCCAGAGGTTTTCACGCCGGTCGATCTCTAAGCGGCCGCAACGCGGGGGGGAGCGTTGCACGATGGCTTTGGCGTCATGTTGGATGAGGTGCTGGAAGTCATCTCATCCGCGCAAAAGCGCTTTCGCATATGGCCGCTTGCGATCGGCAAGCAGGTTGGCAATTGCACCCATGCCGGATGCGGATTGCCAGGTGCGCCGCACTTTAAGGGGTACCAGCATGGAGAGAGGGGCTGGCTGTGCGTCGCTGGAGCCCATCTAATGTTCGATTATACGAAACACAAATGCGAAAACGAGCAATTATGTTGAAAAATATGCAATCAACGATCAGGCGCCGCCCAACCGTCCCGCCGTCCAGCGCGCACCTCGCCGTGCACCTCAAACAAAGGCCCCAAACAAAACGGCCCAAACAAAACGGCCGCCGGATCGCTCCGACGGCCGTGTGAAAGGGGGTGGCGATGGACGCGCTTAGCTGGCGGCCACCTCTTGGGTGTTGGTCGATGCAGCCAAGGCCGCCGCTTCGACCTGCGCCATTGCCTCGCGGCGTGCGTCGGTGAAGCACTTCTCGTCCAAACGATCGGTCTTGCCGCCATAGGGGAAGGCGGCTTGCGAGGTGCAGGCCTTGCGCAATTGCGCATTGATGCGGCGCTCGAGCACGGCGCGGTCGGCGTCGCTGCTGAGGTCGTATGCTTCGAGGTCGATCCGCACTTCGGTCACTTTCTCTTCCACCAACGGACCGGCAGCAACCGCCGGAGCAGCCAAAGCGCCAGCGATGATGGCGAGGGGGAGAAGGGTACGCATATTTAAAAACTCCAAAAAATTATCCGGGTCTCTACCCATTTCTGAGCCGTTGACCGGCCCTTTTATCTTTTGCTTTGCGCCGCTTGAGCTGATCATCCGGCGGCCTGTTTGAGGCCACTTGGCCGGGCGAATCAGCTCAGCATTTATGTTGCGCTGCACAAAGTGCATTGTGCATACGCGAGCTAAGCGCTTTTGGTTCCCCTCAATGCAAGGTTTTTTTCACGAAAATTGTGCGGAAAAATGCCCGATTTCGGCCAAGCATCTGATAAAAGGGCAAACCGCGCGCTGGACAGCTTACCCCCACACGGCGTAACTGCGCCCATGCAAGACCAGCACCTCCCAGATTCGATCCTCATTGTCGATTTCGGCAGCCAGGTAACCCAATTGATCGCGCGCCGCGTGCGCGAGGCGGGCGTCTATTCCGAAATCGCCCCCTTCTCGCTCGCCGAGGCGGCATTCCGGCGGATGAAGCCCAAAGGCATCATCTTGTCCGGCTCGCCTGCCAGCGTGCCCGAAGACGGGTCGCCGCGTTGTCCGCAAAGCCTGTTTGAAGCCGGGGTTCCGATCCTTGGCATTTGTTATGGCCAACAGGTCATGTCGCACCAATTGGGCGGCGAAGTGCGACCGGGCCATGAAACCGGCGAAGGCGGCGAATTTGGCCGCGCCTATCTGACGGTGACCAAACCGTGCGCGCTGTTCGATGGCATGTGGAAAGAGGGCGAGCGTCACCAGGTCTGGATGAGCCATGGCGACAAAGTCACCCAATTTGCCGACGGGTTCGAAATCGTCGCCACGTCCGATGGCGCGCCGTTCGCGGTGATCGCCGATGAAAAGCGCAAATTTTACGGCACCCAATTCCACCCCGAAGTGGTCCACACACCCGATGGCGGCAAATTGCTGGCCAATTTTGTGCGCCATGTCTGCGGCCTGCGCGGGGATTGGACCATGGCCGAGTTTCGCAAGACCAAAATCGCCGAAATTCGCGCGCAAGTGGGCGAGGGCCGGGTGATTTGCGGGCTGTCGGGCGGGGTCGACAGCGCGGTTGCCGCGGTGCTTATCCACGAGGCGATCGGTGACCAATTGACCTGTGTCTATGTCGATCACGGCCTGATGCGGCTCAATGAAACCGAACAGGTGGTCTCGCTGTTCCGTGACCATTACAATATTCCGCTGGTCGCGGTGGATGCCGAGGAGACCTTCCTCGCCGGGCTTGAAGGCGTGACGGATCCGGAAAAGAAGCGCAAATTTATCGGCGGGGCATTTATCGACCTGTTCGAGGCCGAAGCGAAAAAGGTCGGCGGGGCCGATTTCCTCGCCCAAGGCACGCTCTATCCCGACGTGATCGAAAGCGTCAGCTTCACCGGCGGGCCAAGCGTCACGATCAAAAGCCACCACAATGTCGGCGGCCTGCCCGAACGCATGAATATGGAACTGGTCGAGCCTTTGCGCGAATTGTTCAAGGATGAAGTGCGCGATCTGGGCCGCGAGCTGGGCCTGCCCGAAGCCTTTGTCGGGCGCCATCCCTTCCCCGGACCCGGCCTTGCGATCCGGATACCGGGCGAAGTGACCAAGGAACGCTGCGATATCCTGCGCAAAGCCGATGCGATCTACCTCGAAGAGATCCGCAATGCCGGGCTTTACGATGCGATCTGGCAAGCCTTTGCGGTGTTGTTGCCGGTCAAAACGGTCGGCGTGATGGGCGATGCGCGCACCTATGACAGCGTGTGCGGCCTGCGCGCGGTGACATCAACCGACGGGATGACCGCCGATGTCTATCCGTTCGATGCCGCCTTCCTCACCGGGGTTGCGACCCGCATCGTCAACGAAGTGCAGGGGATCAACCGCGTGGTGTATGATTACACCAGCAAGCCGCCCGGCACGATTGAATGGGAATAATCAGGGCGCCGCGCGTTTCACGAAAACCGTGCCTTGAAATGTGACGCTGACCTCCCCGTCAGGGGAGATGGTGAACACGCTTTCGCGCCCGTCCTCAGGATTGACAAAGGTCGCCTCGCCGATTTGCACCAGTTCAAACCGATAGCCCGACGGGGCTGAGCCCACGATCGAGGGCGCTTTGGCGGCCAGCGTGAAGATCACCTCGTCGTCGCCTTGCTCGCGATAATCGCCGGCATAGATCTGCAATTGTGCATCGCTCGCCATCATCCGGGTGTAGTTTGGAAGCGCCGCGACCGGCCATTGATAGACCACGTTGGCGGTGCGACCAATATCGCCGACCATGGCCCAGCCTTTGTCCGAATTCACCACGGAAATGACTGCGTCTTTCGTCGCGGGATAGGCCATGAAATTGCTTTTATAGCCCACATTAGACCCCGAATGGCTCAGCCTGATCTCTCCTTTGACCTCGGACACGCCGATGCCCAAACCGTAAGAGTTTGCGATTGGAGTGGTCATTTGTTGGGCAATTTCAGGGTCAATTCCAGCCGAGCTATCGCCGTCAAGCGCAAGCATCAAAGCGCGCACGAAGAGCAGATATTCGCGCGGTGTGCTCCACAAGCTGGCGGCTGCTTGCTCGGGGTGGATATTCCATCCTCCCGGCACCATATCGCCGCTGTAGTAATAGCCCGGCGCCACATTGCTGCGGGTGAAGGTCTCGGCGGTGCCAGAGGCGAAAGTGGAACGTTTCATGCCGATCGGATCGAGCACCAGCCGGCGCATCAAAGCGGGAAAATTCTCGCCGCTTTTTTGCTCTGCCCAATATTGCGCCAGCGTATATCCGCCCCCTGAATAGCGCCGTTCGCCCGAGGGATTTGGCGTCACGATCACCGGATCGGTGTTGGTGGGGCCGGACCCTTCGATCACTTGGCGGGTGGTGGGAACAGGCTTGTCCATCGCGTAGCCTGGAAAGCCCGATACGCTGGTTCCGTTTGTGTGGGAGAGCAAGGCGCGCAAAGTGATCGGCGCACCATCTGGATTGACCTGCGCCATATCAAGCCCAGGCAAGTCGCCGGCAATATCATCTTCAAGCCCGACACCCTGCTCAAAAGCAAAGGCGATGATCCCGGCCGCTGCGACGGGTTTGGAAAGCGATGCGAACTGGAAAACGGTGTCCTCATCGATATTTTCGCCATAGGCGCGCGCCCAGGCGATATTGCCCTCGCGCATCACCGCTACGCTGGCGGCACGCACGCCCAATTGCTGGCGCCGTTCTTCGAGCGATAGGCGCTGATCTTCTTCGCCTTCGAACGATACCAGTGGCACCAGCGCTCTATCGATATCAGCGCTGCTCCAAGGCACGTCTTGGGCGTAGATCATGGCGCTTGTGGTTGCTGCAACAAGTGCAAGACCTAAGCGAAGGCGGGATCGAAGGATTTGAATCATGGTGAGTTCTTAACTTTCGCTCAAATCGCCTCGCAACCTTTTTCTGACCGGCGCATTCTGACATACAAGGATCCAATGCACCGCGCTTATTAGAAAAAGCCGACCACAACGGCTTAAAACAAGGATTGTCTGTCATGCTCTTTCGTTTTGCACCGCTCGTCCTGCTCGCCGCCCTGCCTGCCTGCGGGCCGACACCATCAGAGCCGATGCCGCTGGTCGAGGGCACGTGGAGCGTCGATACAGATAGATCGAGCCTGTCTTATGTCAGCATCAAATCTGGTGAGGTTGCTGAGAGCAATTCCTTGTCCGGCTTTTCGGGCAGCGTGAGCGCGCAGGGCGCCGCGAGTGTCGAGATCGACCTTGCGACCGTCGAGACCAAGGTGGATATCCGCAATGAACGCATGCGCGATGTCTTCTTCCAGGTCGCGGACTATCCGACCGCAATTGTGACCGCGCAAATCGATCCAGCTGCTTTCGAGGCGCTGGGCGTGGGCCAGAGCATCACCCAACCGCTCGAAGCGACCTTGAATGTCAAAGGCGTCGAGGCGCCTATCGGGACCCAGGTTGCGATCACCCGAACTTCTGAAAACGGCGTGTTGGTGACTTCCGTCGAACCTGTGATCGTCTATGCCGACGCGCTGGAATTGACCGAGGGATTGGCGCAATTGCAGGCGCTGGCCGGGCTCAGCTCGATCACGCCGGTCGTGCCGGTGAGCTTTTCGATTGCGTTTGAGCGATGAGTGACGCTCCATTTGACTTCAACAATCTCTATGCGGAAGAGAACGCCGCAATGCAGGCGTTCTTGGCAGACAAAGGAGCACTGGGCCTTTATCATTGCGGCAGCAGTCTGAATTGGGACTTCGCACGGCCAACGATCGAGTGGCTCATCGCGCACCCTGAATGCCCCAAGGCTATTGCCTCAAACATCTTCTGGAAATCAATCACTTTTTCGCTTTCCCTACACTTTCTCGACATGTGCGCACAATCTCTTACAAAACCACAATGTATGCAAATTTTCGATTTATCGACAAAGTTGTCTCCACAACCGAGTGATTGACAAATGCC